>JBOHAK010000189.1:0-11919 GCA_050697795.1 Gaiellaceae bacterium | reverse complement strand
CTCCAGGCCGAGTTGCGCCCGAACCTTCTCGTAGATCTCCTGCGAACCTTCGGGGTTGTCCACCAGCATTGCGACCGGCATGTCGACCTCCTGACCCTTGAAGTTGTCAGCCAAGGGGAGCCTATACCCCTCCCTCAAGCAGGTTTGGCCCCCCTCGCACGCCGCGACCCGGCTAGAGCCTTTCTGGACTGGAGCCTTGGCGCGCGGGGTGGCGATGAGCGGCAACAGGCCCTGGCTGCTCTCGGGCCAGCTGCTTCCTATCCGAGTCCGCCGGACATCTGGGCACCAGGCGGACACAAGACGGACACATCAGAAACGACACGCGCGACGCCTCGCGACGCCTCCCTGTCCACCGCTCAGGCAGTCCGATTTGCAGGGAAACTCATTCAGCGCCAGTGACGCCTGGCTGGGCGACTACCAGACGTTCGCGCACCGGCTGGGCGCCAGCGGCGCCGACGTTGACGCGATCGTCGCCGTCGGCGAGTGCGGTGGCATCCCCCTCTACCTGGGCTGGGTGCGCGGCGAGGAGCGCTACGCGCGCCTATAGCGAAATCGCAGGGCTCCGCCGCGCGTGACCCAGCGTGCTCTATTTGGGAGCTGTGGAAGACTCGCGGCGTGAAGGTCGCGTGGATTCGCCGCCACGCGTTCATGGCGGCTGCGGCACTGCTTCTCTTGACAATCTTCGGCGGGCGCGCCGCGGCTGCTGCGGCCGCGACCATGGCGAGCGGCCTACTTGTGTGGGGTGCGTTCTTAAACAACGACTATGCTCGCGCGCTCGCGGGGCGCAGCCGTTCGACCGAGCGAGCGGCCGGTGATCGTGCGGCAGGGAAGGCGCTAGCGCTGGCGTCCGTGCCGCCACTCTTGTATGCGGCCTCCGCCCTTTGGTTCGAGCAGCTCCAGCTCGCACCGGAGCTCCTCGGGGGCGATCAGCGGACGGTCGTTGCCGTCGCGGCCGCCTTTGCCCTCTGCTTCGTCTTTGCCTCAACAGTGACGGACTGGTACTACATCCGTCCCCGACGCGATGGCGTTGTCGAGTACCCGCCTTGTCGCCGCGAAAATCGCGAACCGTGGGTAGACATCACCCGCTGGTGGATTCTCCACCGAACCCTCTCCGCTACGGTCTTCTTCCTGGCACTTTGGCTTGTCATCGGCCTAGGGTGGTTCGAGGCGAGTCGGAGTGGCAGTCGACCGACTGGGTCTTGTTCCTGCTGGCTCTCGGCAGCCCGCCTCTGATCGCCGCTCTACTGATGCGGAACTGGGTCCGGGAACTGCCGACGGCGTGGGGCTTGGCGTTCGGGAATCTCCCGCTCGTGCTGGGCGACTGGGTGGAGTACTACAGCGGTCAGGAGCGCGTTCAGGGCTTCCTCTACGACGTCTCCGTCGACAATGGCTACCGCGTGGTTGATCACGACCTCGATACGCACTACTTGCCGCTTTCGCGGTCGAAGGAGGTTCGGGGGAGCCGTCCGCCTAGGGCGGCATGCGAAACGAGATGCGAGATGGTGGAGTCCATTTGCGAATTCCGTCGGGAGGGGAGCGCCGCAACACGACGACGGTTCTTTGTCGCGTAGCTCCTCGGGCCTCCTGCCGGCGCGTAATCCACTGCGCCCTACAGCCGCGACGTAGCCAACACAGCCAACGAAGTGCAGCGGTGTATGGCGTTCAATCCGACTGAGTGGGTACGCCTTCAGCGACCATAGCCCGATTGTCGCCACCTTCGAGGGCTGAGAGCCCGAGCATGAACGACGAAGAGCAGGTCCCTCAAGCAAGAACCCCAGCAGCACCGGCGGACGCTGAAGAAACTCCAGTTGAGAAGCTCGAGGCCCTGGGAGTTCGCGGAATCCTCAGGCAACTTGCCCGGGATGGCCAGATCATCGACGTGCGTTGCGAGATGCCCCAGTGCTACAGCTTCCGGGGTCGTAGGTACTTCGAGCCGAGATCGCCGCGTTCCAACTGGTCGCCGACGCCCGACCACTATCCGAGACTCAGGATGCACGGAGGTCACCTCACCCCCGACAACGTCCGGCTCGCGCATCTGCTCTGCAACCAGCGTGACTACACATGGCGGATGAGGATCAACGCGATGCTCGGGAAGCGGATGTCGCTGGAGGAGATCGCCGAGGAGCTGAACGTGAAGGAGGTTCCAACGATTCACGGCACGAACAGATGGACAGCCGCATCTGTTCGGAAGGCATTCGTTTCCTAGAAGCGCCAGTAGTTCAGCAGGTCCTCCTGCCGAGGCTGCCCGAAGACCAGCCTGTACACCGCGAGCGAGCGCCCGAGCGGTCCAGCCGGAGACGCTCTCGGCTCAAGGGCAGGAACGTACGTGGCGCTCGATGGCTCGCGCGGCGACCGAAACGCAGTCGAGCGCGGTTGGACTCCCCCCAGCGCGGAACAGATGTAAGCCGGTTCAAACACGGTCCTCCAAGAGCCACGAACGCGCGCAGTCGGGTAATAGGGCGCCGGCTCAAGCGGCCCCGAGCAGACGGTGGTCGGGCCTCGGGGGCCGTCAACAGGATGGAGCGTTTATGGAGCCGAGCGGTCGCAACCGGTGGCAACCGGTGGCAAATCGGACGGCGTCGAAAACGGCTCAAACAGGCGAAAACCGTTGCCGTGGGTTGCGACCGGTTGCCGCGACCCCGGCCGGCTCGCGCACTTTCCCGAGGCTCGCGAGGAAGCCCTTGCCGTCCGTGTTGTCGCCGACCAGCTTCCGTCCCTCCCGCTTGACGCAGTTGACCGCCCCGGCGAGCTCGGCCGCCGGCGTCAGCTCGTCCACGAGCGGCACGACCGCGACCTTGTGCGGGACGGTGACGTGAAGACCTCTGAAGCCGAGCGCCCGCACCCCGCGCAGCGCGTCCTCCAGGTCGGGAGGCTCGACCGTGATCGACACGTACTCCGCATCCAGGGACGCGGAGGCGAACGCCGCCTCGATCATCTCCTCGGTCGGATTCCCGGCGACCGGCCTACCGAGCAGCGCGTAGAGCGCGCGAGGAGCGGCCGGAGACATCCCGGCGACTCTAGTGCGTCGGGTGGCCCGCCGACCTGCGAAGCTGTTCCGCGTTGATCGTTCTCGAGCGCCGAGCGGACATCGACCTCGACGCATTCCTGCGCGTCTCCTGGCGCGGGGAGGCCGTTCGCATCGGACCGGCGGCGCTCGACCGCATGGGGAAGTGTCGCCGCTCGTTCCTCCAGCTGATCGAGTCGGATCCCGCCATCACCGTCTACGGGGTCACCAGCGGGTACGGCGACCGCGCCGCGATCAGGCTGAGCGATCGGGAGCGCAAGGAGCAGGCCTCGCGCCCCCCGGTCGCCGGCGCATCCTTCGGCGAGCCGCTACCCGAGCGCGTGACGCGGGGCATCGTCCTGGCGCGGCTGGCCAACTTCCTCGAGGGCCACGGCGCAGTGCGACCTGAGCTGGCCGAGGCGGTGGCGGGGATGCTCGACGGCGGCCCGCTCCCGGCAGTGCCGGCCCAGGGCAACGGCGGCGCCGGGGAGATCCTTGCTCTCGGGCATCTCTTCCACGAGCTCGGCGTCCGCGTCGGGCTCGAGGAGAAGGAGTCGCTCGCGCTCGTCAACGGCGCCCCATGCGCCGCGGCGCTCGTCGGCGACACGGCGCTGGCCGCGCGTGGCCGGCTGGCGCTCGCGCATGAGGCCTTCGCACTCTCGGTCGAGGCCTTTCGCGCGCCGCTCGAGGCGTACTCCCCGGAGCTCGCGGAGCTCTGGGGCGACGAGCACGAGACGGCGGCGCTGAGCGCACTGGGGGCACTTCTCGAAGGCTCCGGCGGAGAACGCCGGGCCTACCAGGCGCCGGTCAGCTATCGCATTCTGCCGCGGGTGCTCGGGCAAGCCCACCGTGCGCTCGCCGAGGCCGAGCGCGCCGCAGAGATCTCGCTTCACTCCGTTTCCGACAACCCCGTCTACGTTCCGCCGGACGACGACCATCCGCTCGGGCGGGTCTGGAGCACGGGCGGCTATCACAATGCCCAGGTGCCGCCTGCGCTCGACGGGCTCGCCGCGGCCTGGGCCGACCTGGCGGCCCTGGCCGAGAGCCAGATGGAGAAGCTCCTCCTCGACGACGTGGCCGCCGAGAACGTCCGCCACCTGATCATGGTCGAGGTCGGCTGGGCCGAGGAGGCCCGCAACGCCGCCGAGCGGACCCTCTTGCCTCGCGGAGGCTTCGGCCAGAACGACGTCGGCTCACCGAGCTTCCTCGCGTGGTCGAAGGAGCGCGCCGCCGGCGCCGCCCTCGACGCGACGCTGGCCGTCCTCTGCGCCGCGGCGTCTCGGATCCTCTGGGCTCGCGGAGAGGAGGGGACTCCCCAGCTCGCCGGCTTGCTTGCGGGCGTGCGCTCGCACTTCCCGCCGGCTACCGAGACGCATCTCTACGGAGCCGCGCTCGGAGACTTGGCCGAGGCTTTCTCGGCGCGCGTGCTCGGCGGCGACTCTGACGCCATACGTTAGATTCCGGCCGTGCCGAAGTGCGAGTACCGCGCCGGCTAGTGCTCCAGCTCGCTCCCGACGACCCCTGGGTCGCCCGCGGCTACGGGCAGGCGAGCATCGAGCCGGGCGAGCGGCCCGCCGTGCTCGTCGTCGACCTCCAGTACGCCTTCACCGATTCGGCTTTCACCTTCGGCGGCGCCGAGCTGATCGAGCGCGCCACGGTGAACACTGCCCGGCTGCTCGAGACGGCGCGCACCGCTCACGTCCCGGTCTTCCAGACGGTCGTCGCGTGGGAGGACGACCGCGACCGCGGGCTCTGGACGATCAAGCTGCCGCCGTGCGCCGAGATCACGCCGGGCTCGCGCTGGGCCCGGGTGGACGAGCGCGTCTGGGACGACTCGGACGTGCTGTTGCCCAAGAAGTGGCCGTCGTTCTTCCATGGCACGCCGCTCCATTCCCTGCTGACCGCGGCCGGCTGCGACACCGTGATCGTGACGGGCTGCACCACTTCCGGCTGCGTGCGAGCGACGACCGTGGACTCGTTCTCGAACGGCTTTCGCACGCTCGTCCCGGAAGACTGCGTCGGCGACCAGGGCCACGAAGCCCACCTCTCCAATCTGCGCGATGTCCATCGCCGCTACGCGGAGGTCACGAGCGCCGACGAGGTCGTCTCCTACCTGCGACGCCTTCCCCGCCGGGAGGCGGAACCAGCATGATCACCGACGACCATGTCATCGACGAGGTCCCTTCGGCGAGAGGAACACGATGAACGACGAGATCACGCAAGCCCTCGAGAAGGTCTTCGCCGCGGACTCCGACCTCTACCGGGGTCGCGGCTTCATGCGCCGCGTCGGCTTCGGCGAGCGGCCGGCGCTCGTCAACATCGACCTCGCGAACGCCTGGACGCAGCCGGGAAACCCCTTCAGCTGCGACGGCATGGACGTGATCATTCCCGGCGTCCAGCGACTCCTCGCGGCCGCGCGCGCGAAGGGGATTCCGGTCGTCTATACGACCACTGCCTATGCCGTCACCGAAGGCCCGAGCACCGACATGGGCATCTGGCACCGCAAGATCCCGCTCGAGGAGCTCCGGCTCGGGAGCGACGCGGTCGCGATCGACGAGCGGATCGCGCCGGCGCCCGGCGAGCAGGTCATCGTCAAGAAGGCTGCGAGCGCGTTCCACGGCACGTACCTCTCCGGCTTCCTCAAGGCGGCCGGTGTCGATACGGTCGTCGTCACGGGGGTGACGATGGCCGGCTGCGTCCGCCATACCGTCGAGGACGCCATCGCGGAAGGGTTCCGCCCGATCGTCGTGCGCGAGTGCGTGGGCGACCGCGTGGCGGGCGTGGTCGAGTGGAACCTCTTCGACATCGACGCCAAGTTCGGCGACGTCGAGCCGTTGGAGCGCGTCCTCGAGTACCTCGAGAGCGTCCGGCCGCGGCCGGAGGAGGAGCACGTGCCGGCGGAGGCGCGGCGATGAGCCGCCGCGAGAGCCGGCCGACCATGCCCCCGGATGCCGGGCACGAGGTCCACTGAACCCGACTCAATCCGAAGTAGCCGCGCAGACTCGGGGCACCGCAGCCCCAGAGCCGAAGTTCTAATCCGCGGTTCGAAGGTTCGAATCCTCCCAGGCGCACCTGCAGCCCTCGGCTTGACCGGCCCTACCGAGCGTGATATGCCCGCCCCAGCAGAGCGAGCGACTGGAGTGCGATGTCCGTTCCGTCAGGGCTTCGCTGCGGCGCCTCTTTCCCCCGTCTGCTCAACCGCCCCATCCCGAAGGGAGGTACGAGTCGTGAGCACCCACACGGGTAACGGCTCCACCGTACTGCCGGCGGAGCCGCCGTACGTCCCGGAGGCGACGCTGCCGCCGCTTCCGGACACGATCGAGACCGAGGCGATGATCGCGACCGGCGAGGACTCGGTCGGGCTCGAGGTCGAGCTCGAGGACCGTCCGATCCCGACGCCGCTTCCGCGGCCGTTCCCATTCCCGGTCCGGCCGAAGTTGCTGCGTGGCGGCTGCTACCTGATGCGGTACACGCCCATTCAACGCGCCGGGGCGCTGCAGTCGCTCCACTATGACGGCACGTTGCGCGTGGAGCGGCTCTCGCCGACGAACGTCACCGCGAGCGGCGATCTGTACGTCCACCAGCCGCGCAAGATCTGGCCGGGCGTCTCGCCAGGGCACCCGATCGGGCCTTTCAAGCCGGCGGAACCGAACCCCGCGCTCGGGATCCCGATCTTCGTTCGCAAGAACTACCGCTACTACATGCGCGTGACGCAGATCCTGGAGGGATCGACGTTCCTGAACAGCTTCATGCTCGGCTTCGAGCTGCACCGGTTCAACCACACGACGAAGGCGTGGACGGTCGAGGGGCCGTACACGGCGAGAATGGTGTGGTCGGCGGCGCCGCCCGGTTACCCGTCATCCGGCAACTACCTGCACGGCGAGGTGAAGACCGCCGCCGGCCCGGCCGCCGGCCGGCTGACGATCGGCTGGATCTCGAAGTATCTGCGTAAGGCGACACTCGAGATCGACCGCGTCACCACCTCCGAGGCGCCGCTCGACAACGGCGCCGGAATCGACTGGCGCGACGCCTACAACGCGAGCGGGTGGGACGTCACGATCGACGTCAGCGACGCGGACCTGACCGAGCCGAGCGGCGAGTTCTGGTCGGACGCGGAGATGCACGCGGCGATGCTCGCGCGGCGCGACAGTGCCGACCTCGACCGCGAGTGGCGCTACCACCTCGTCTGCGTCCGCCGGCTCGACTCGACCGAGCGCGGGATCATGTACGACGCCTACGGCGGCGACTCCAACAACATCCCGCGCGAGGGCGCCGGCCTCTCGTCGCACTGGACGATCCCGAACACAGCCACGTGGGGGAAGGTGCGCGGACTGCGCTTCGGCACCGCTCCGGCCCCCTACTTTCGCACGGGCGTGCACGAGATCGGGCATGCGATGGGGCTGTACCACAACGCGGTCGACAACGGCTTCATGCACACGACGCCGGACATCGCCGCGAGCGCGATTCCCCCGGTGCAGTTCCCGGACAACATCCTCTGGGCCTTCTCTCCGGACGACCGGAAGCGGCTCCGCCACCTGCCCGATATCTGGGTGCGGCCGGGCGGGATCTCGTTCGGCGCCGCCTACGGCACCGCGCCGATCAGCCCGACCGACTCGGTCGAGGAAGCAGAGGGCCTGACCCTGGCCGTGACCCCCCTGCTCGAGGCGGTGCCGATCGGCGCGCCGCTCCGCGTCGACTTCACGATCACGAACGACACCGACCAGGCGCTGCCGATCCCGGCCAGTCTGAGCATGAAGGCCGGAGCGGTGCGAGGTCGCGTCGTCGACCCGTCGGGCGTCGTCAGGACCTTCTGGCCGCTCGTGCGCTGCATCGAGAAGGAGGAGATCCAGACGCTCCAGCCGGGCAAGAGCGTGACGGACTCCGTGACGATCCTGCGCGGCGCCGAGGGCGCGCTCTTCCCGGCGCCCGGCGCGTACCGCGTGTTCGTCGACCTCGAGTGGGCGCTCGGCGAGGCGACGATCCGGCTCTCGGGCGATGCGCCGGTCATGGTGACGCCGCCGGTCGACGAGAGCCACGCGGCCGCAGCGCTGCGCGTCCTGACGTCGCCGGACGCGCTACTGACGCTGGTCCTCGGCGGCGACCACCTCGAGGAAGGAATCGAGGCGATCGGCACCGCGCTCGAGAACGAGGTCCTCGCGCCGCACTACGCGTATGTCGAGGCGAAGCG
Source organism: Gaiellaceae bacterium (assembly GCA_050697795.1). GTDB lineage: Bacteria > Actinomycetota > Thermoleophilia > Gaiellales > Gaiellaceae > JAIBJN01. The sequence goes on along the minus strand of JBOHAK010000189.1, from coordinate 3,727 downwards.
GATCGGCAAGCGGTTCGGCGACCGGAAGGCGGACGTCGAGGGCGCAGCAGAGCTCCTCAGCGAGGACACCGTCATGAGCTCCCGCGAGGCGCGCAAGGCGGTCGACCTGCTCGAGAGCAACAAGGCCGTCGCCCGCAGCGGCCGCAACAAGGACCTGATCGGCGCGCTCACCGACCGGGCGAAGGGCGTCAAGACGAAGAAGGGCTCGCGCAAGCGGGCGAAGGCGCGCTGATGGAGATGACCGGCCGCTGGCGCAAGGTCTCGCGCTCGGAGTGCAGCGCGCCGTATCCGGAGCTGCTCGAGCTCGAGCCCGGCGGCCGGTACACCGGCTGGAACGAGACTCCGTCGGCCTTCCACCCCCTCTGGGATCGGGGCGGGTGGGAGCCGGCGGGGCCCGGCCGGCTGCGAATATCGCTCGCGAACGACGCCGTGCGTGAGTACGACGTCGAGTTGGACGGCGACGCTCTCGTGTTCGACGACAGCGACGGCTGCCGGATCGAATACGTGCGCGCGTGAGACGCCGACCTCGGTGAGCTGCACACGGCGATCCTCGAGACGAACGGGTCGTGACGATCCCAAGCGCATCGCGGGTCACGCCGCAGGTGCCAGGTTCCGCTGCTTCTCGGCGATGCGTCTCAGCAGCCGATCGAACGCGGCCACGAACTTCTCGATGCCCTCTCGTTCGAGGGTGGCGACGACGTCATCGTAGTCGACTCCGGCCTCGGAGATCTGCCCGAACAGGCGCCGTGCTTCCTCGAGATCGGACTCGAGCCGCCGTTCGACATGACCGTGGTCCTGGAAGGCACGGATCGTCTCCTCCGGCATCGTGGCGATCGTCTCCGGCCCGATCAGCTCCTCGACATAGAGCGTGTCCCGGTACGCCGGGTCCTTCGTCGACATCGACGCCCACAGGCAGCGCTGCCTGGTCGCGCCGCGCGCAGCCAGGCGACTCCAGCGCTCGCCGGCGAAGGCTTCCTTGTACTGCTGGTAGGCGAGCTTGGCGTTGGCGATTCCCAGCCGCCCCTTGAGGTCGTCGGCCCCGAGCTCCGCGAGCCGGCGGTCCGTCTCGGTGTCGACCCGCGAGACGAAGAAGCTGGCGACCGAGTGGACGCCGCTGGCGTCGCCCCCGTCGTGCACCAGCCGCTCGAGGCCGCCGAGATAGGCCTCCATCACCTGGCGGTGCCGGGTCAGCGAAAAGATCAGGGTGACGTTGATCGAGCGCCCGCGCGCGGTCATCTCCTCGATCGCACCGATCCCTCCGTCGGTGGCGGGGATCTTGACGAGGAGATTCGGCCTGGCGACCGTCTCGTGCAGCACGGTCACCTCGTCGATCGTCGCGTCCGTGTCCCGGCCAGATTGGGGTCGACCTCGATCGAGACGTAGCCGTCGCCGCCCCGGCTCCGCTCCCAGACGGGCCGGAGGAGATCGCATGCCAAAGCGACGTCCCGCATCGCGAGAGCGAGGAAGGCGCGCTTCGCATCGCCGCTCGCGGCCCCGGCGATCTGGGCGTCGTAGGCGCTGCCGCGTGAGAGCGCCTGCTCGAAGATGGATGGATTCGACGTGACGCCGACGACGGCGTCCTCGTCGAGCGCGCGCGCGAGCGCGCCCGACTCGACCAGGTCACGCGACACGAAGTCGATCCAGACGCTCTGGCCGAGCCCCGAGAGGCGATGGAGACGAGACGTCACTGTGAGCTCCCACCGCCGACGAGCTCTAGCTGCGTTACGACGACCGGGCGTTTCGCCGCGCGGGCGACGGCGCGTGAGACGCTGCGCCCGACCTTGCGACGGCGCGAGCCTACGACGACGAGCCGGGCCCGCGGCCGCGTGCGAACTCGGCGATCCGACGCTGCGGCAAGCCTTCGAGGATCTCGCCCTCGGCGGTCACGCGGGCCTCGGCCGCGGCCTCCCCGACGGAAGGCGCGCGGGCCTCCGGGGTCGCGTCCCGGATGGGGTCCCCCCTCTACCGAGATGGGTTGGCCACCCGATACCGCTCACGACCGACCCGCGCGAACCTCCAGGCAAGCGACCCAGGAGGATCCGATGACCGGCTCGATTATCTGCGGGATGGACGACTCGGAGTCGGGAAGGAGGGCGGCGCGCGTCGCCCGCGGCCTCAGCAGCAAGCTCGGATTCCGGCTCGTGTTCGTGCACGTCGTCGAGGCCGGCTCTCCACACGAGAAGATCAGCGCCGTCGCCGATCGCCTGCAACGCCTGAGCGAGGGCTGTGCCGAGGTCGACTGCGGCGCCGGCTGGCTCGTCGACGTCGGCCACCCGGTCGATCGCCTCGTCGCGGCCGCAAAGGACGAGGAGGCGCGCTTCATCGTGGTCGGCTCGCAGGGACGCCGCTCGTCCTTGCTCGGCAGCGTCTCTGCTGAGGTCTCCCGGCGCGCACCCTGCCCGGTCGTCGTCGTGCCCCCCGGCGCCGACGAGTATCCGATCGACGGCGACAGACACAGCGAAGTCGTCGGCGGCGTCGCCCGCTTCACCTCGAGATCGCGTGCGGGCAGGCGCTAAAAGGATCTCGTCGGATGCCGGACGACCCGCTGATACGTTGGGAGACCGACGGCGGAGCGACGCTTCCGTCCGACGACGACTCCGGCGCCGCCTCACGATCCGAGCCGGCGGAGGACGCGACCGTGCGCCACGCGGCGTGCCCCGGCGTGATCGTGCACGCCCCGGCGGGGACGACGGATTAGGAACGTCGTGGATCTCCGTCTCAAACGCGCGTACGAGCCGGCCGTGGCCGCCGACGGCGAGCGGATCCTGATCGACCGGATCTGGCCGCGCGGGATCACGCGCGCCGACGCCCGCCTCGACGAGTGGGCGCGGGAGCTGGCGCCGAGCACCGAGCTGCGGCGCTGGTTCGGGCACGACCCGACCCGCTTCGAGGAGTTCCGGCGCCGCTACATCGAGGAGCTGGCGCCGCAGCAGGAGAAGCTGCGGGAGCTGCGCCGGCGCGCACGCAAGGAAACGCTGACGCTCGTCTACGCGGCCCGGGACACCGAGCACAACGACGCGGTCGTCCTCGCGGAGATCCTTCGCAGGGGCAGGCGCTGAGATGCGCAGGCCGACTCCCGGAGCACGGCCGCCGAGGCGAGCGCCGAGAAGTTCCCGTCGTGCGGCGTGTTCAGTACCCGCTGTAGCGCTCGGCGATGACATTCTCCTCATCAACTCCCGCCTCGTCGAGGGCCTGCTGCACGCCCTCCACCATCGCGGGCGGTCCCGCGACCAGGAACGTGTTCTCGTCGAGGTTCTCCCCCAGGTGGTCCTGAAGGAACTCGGAGTCGATCTTTCGGGTCTCGCCCTCCCAGCCTGGATCCTGGGTCATGGTGAGGACGAGCCGAAGGTTGGCATTCTCGCTCTCGAGCGCCCGAAGCTCGTCGAGGAACGCCGTCGATTCCCGGTCGCGGTTGGAGTAAATGAGCGTCACGCGATAGGAGAGTCCCTCCTCCTGGATGTAGCGGAGCATGCTGCGAAAGACCGTGATCCCGATCCCGCCGGCGACGAAGACGAGGGGCCGCGAGGCGTCCTGGGGCAGCGCGAAGCTTCCCTTGGGCGGCTCGACCTCCACTTCCGCCCCGACGGGGAGCTCGCCCAGTGACCGCTTGAAGGCGCTGTCTCGCATCCTCGTCGCGAAGCCGAGAACGCCCTTCTCGTTCGGAGACGTGACTACCGTGATGTGCCTGCGCAGGCCCTTGTCGTCCTGATCACCGACGTCGGGGAGC
>JBOHAK010000188.1:0-3199 GCA_050697795.1 Gaiellaceae bacterium | reverse complement strand
CACGGCGCCCGGCCCGATCGTGCACGTGCGCCAGGGCCAGACCGTCGAGTTCACGCTCACGAACGGGGGCTCCATCCCGCACTCGATGGACTTCCACGCCGCGCGCATCGCGCCGGACAAGGCGTTCAAGGACGTCATGCCCGGCGAGTCGTTCACCTTCCGCTTCAAGGCAGACGACCCCGGCGTGTTCATGTACCACTGCGGGACGAAGCCGGTGCTCGCGCACATCGCGAACGGCATGTACGGCGCGATCATCGTGCGCCCGAACGACATGCCGAAGGCCGATCGCGAGTACGCCCTCGTAGCCAGCGAGTGGTACCTGGACGGCGACGGGATCTCGAAGCCCGCCTCCCTCTCGATGGAGAAGGCGCGCGCGATGACGCCCGACTGGACGACCTTCAACGGCTACGCGAACCAGTACGTCACCCATCCGCTCGAGGCCAAGCCCGGCGAGACGGTCCGGTTCTGGGTCGTGGCCGCGGGGCCGACGCTCGACACAAACTTCCACGTGGTCGGGACGATTTTCGACCGCGCCTGGACGAACGGCGACATGACGAGGGCCCAGCAGGGCGTCCAGACCGTGGGCGTCCCCGCCGGCGGCGGCGCGGCGTTCGACGTGAAGATCGACGAGCCCGGGATGTATCCGTTCGTCTCGCACGCCTTCGCCCACGTCGACCTCGGCCAGGTGGGCCTGCTCAAGGTCGGCAACCCCAAGGGAACGGCGAGCCACTAGACCACAAGGGGTTCCTCCCGAACACCGGAAGCCGCGGGCCGCCGCGGCTTCCGGCATTTCGCGGCGAATCGGGGGTAGTCTCGTCACCCAGGCCGGCCGCTTCCCCATGAACGCGCTCACCGGTACAGCCGACAGCGTCGACGTCATCCTCCGGGACGGCAGCACGCTTCGCCTCCGCGCGCCGCGGCGGGACGACGCCGCCTCCGTGCTCGCGTTCTTCGAGAGCCTGTCCGAGCGCAGCCTCTACCTCCGCTTCCACGGGCTCCCGGTGCTCGGTCCGAAGCTCGTCGAGCCGCTGCTCGAGCCCGACTGGGACGAGCGAGGCGCACTCCTGGGGACGTTCGCCGAGGACGGCGGGGAGCGTGTCGTCGCCCTCGGGAGCTACGCCCGCCTGCGCGATCCCGCACTCGCCGAGGCGGCCTTTGCCGTCTCCGACGAGCACCAGGGCCACGGGATCGGCACGCGCCTGCTCGAGCAGCTCGCCGCCCGGGCCGCCGAGGTGGGGATCGCGCGCTTCTTCGCCGAGGTGCTGCCCGAGAACCGGAGCATGCTCGGCGTCTTCGAGGCGGCGGGCTTCGAGCTGACGAGAGAGCTCGAGGGGGGCGAGCTCGAGGTCCAGTTCCCGATCGCGCCGACCGAGGCCTACCGCGAGCGGGTGGAGGAGCGCGACCACGCCGCCGTCGTCGCCTCCCTCCGGCCGTTCTTCGTCCCAGAGAGCGTCGCGGTCGTGGGCGCCTCGCGGCGGCGGGGCTCGATCGGCGGCGAGCTCTTCCGGAACGTGCTCGCCGGCGACTTCGCGGGGGCCGCCTACCCGGTGAACCGCGAGGGCTCCTCCGTCGCCGGCGTGCGCGGGTACGCCTCCGTCTCGGAGATCCCGGACGCCGTCGACCTCGCCGTCGTCTCCCTTCCGGCCGCGGCCGTGCTCGAGGCGGCGGAGGACGCGCTCCGCAGGGGCGCCCGCGCGCTCGTCGTCATCTCCGCCGGCTTCGCCGAGGTCGGGAGCGAGGGCGCCGAGCGCCAGGAGCGGCTGCTCGCGCTCGTGCGCGCCCACGGCGCCCGCCTGATCGGGCCGAACTGCCTCGGGATCGCGGCGGCGGGGGCGAGCCTGAACGCGACCTTCGCGGCGCGCTCGGCCCCGAGCGGCAACATCGGCTTCTCGTCGCAGAGCGGCGCGCTTGGACTGGCGTTGCTCGAGGCGGCGGAGGCGCGCGGGCTCGGCCTCTCCGCGTTCGTCTCGATCGGCAACAAGGCGGACGTGTCCTCGAACGACCTCCTCGAGTGGTGGGAGGACGACGATGCGACCGCGGTGATCCTCCTCTACGTCGAGTCCTTCGGGAACCCGCGGCGCTTCGGCCGCCTGGCGCGCCGCGTCGCGCGGCGCAAGCCGATCCTCGCGCTGAAGAGCGGCACGTCGGCGACCGGGCAGCGGGCGGCGAGCTCGCACACGGCGGCCCTGGCCGGGTCGGAGGCGGCGGTGGACGCGCTCTTCCGGCAGGCCGGCGTCATCAGGGCGGGCTCGCTCGAGGAGCTGATCGACGTCGCCGCGCTCCTCTCGAGCCAGCCGGCGCCGAAGGGACGGCGGGTGGCGGTGCTGACGAACGCGGGCGGCCTCGGCATCCTCTGCGCCGACGCCTGCGAGGCCGCGGGCCTCGACCTTCCCGAGCTGAGCGGCAAGACGCGCGCCCGCCTCCTCGAGCTTCTCTCACCCGAGGCGAGCGTCGCGAACCCGGTCGACATGCTCGGCGGGGCGACCGCAGACGCGTACGCGGAGGCGCTCCCGCTCCTCCTCGCCGACCCGCACGTCGACGCGGTCGTCGCCCTCTTCGTCCCGACGGTCACCGCCACGGCGGATGCGGTCGCCGCAGCGCTCGAGCGCGCCGCGGCTGCGGGCGCGGACGAGAAGCCGGTGCTCGCGGTCGTCATGTCGGCGGCGGGGATCCCGGCCCCCCTACGTCAGGCCGACGGCCGCGTGGCCGCGTTCGCCTATCCGGAGTCGGCGGCGCGCGCGCTCGGGCGGGCTGCCGAGCGCGCCGAGTGGCTGCGCCGCCCACACGGGACGGTGCCGGCGCCTGCGGCCGTCGACCGCGAGGCTGCGGGGCGGGTCGTCGAGGACGCGCTCGCAAGAGCCGACGACGGGTGGCTCCCTCCCGCCGAGACGCGCGAGCTCCTCCTGGCATACGGGCTGCCGCTCGTCGACGAGCGCGTCGCCGCGACTCCTGCCGAGGCAGCCGCGGCCGCCGGGGAGCTCGGATATCCCGTCGTCGTCAAGACGGCGGCGGCGGGCACGCACAAGACCGAGGTGGGGGGCGTCGTCCTCGACCTCCGCGACGCCGAGGCGGTCCGCGCGGCGGCCGAGCGGGTCGGCGGGCCGGTCGTCGTTCAGCCGATGGTGCGCGGCGGCGCCGAGCTCCTCGCCGGCGTCGTGCAGGACCCGGTCTTCGGCCCGCTCGTCGCCTTCGGGCCGGG
>JBOHAK010000187.1:0-5466 GCA_050697795.1 Gaiellaceae bacterium | reverse complement strand
CGACTGCACCGGGCGGGGCGCGAGCCGGGCCCGCTCGAGGCGATAGCCGTGCCCCTCGGCAGTCACCTCCTCGCCCTCGAGCAGGCGCCGGACGACGTCGAGCTTCTCGCGGAAGACCCGGACACGCCTCTCCGGGACGGCGAAGGCGGCGTTCTCGTCCGCTCGGTAGCCGAGCCCGACGCCGAGCACGAAGCGTCCGCCCGTGACGACGTCGAGTGTCGCCGCGTGCTCGGCTACCTCGACCGGGTTCAGGAGCGGAAGGAGCAGGATGCCGGCGCCGACGCGCATGTCGCCGGTCTCGGCCGCGAGACGGGCGAGCAGCGGCACCGGCTGGAGCATCTGGAACGGCGCCGGCAGGAAGTGCTGGCCGGCGAAGACCGAATGGAACCCGGCGTCGCGCACGAAGCGCACCTGTTCGAGGTGCTCGGCGAGCCGGGCCGCCGGATCCTCCCTGGCCGGGTACTGCGCGGAGACGAAGATCCCGAAGCGCACGCGTCGGCGACTAGTAGGAGCGCGGCATGCCGAGGACGTGCTGGCCGAGGTAGGCGAGGATGAGGTTGTTCGAGACGGGAGCGATCGTGTAGAGGCGGGTCTCCCGGAACTTGCGCTCGACGTCGTACTCCTCGGCGAAGCCCCAGCCGCCGTGGGCGTCCAGGCACGCGTTCGCCGCCGCCCAGGAGGCCTCCGAGGCGAGGAGCTTGGCCATGTTCGCCTCCGCGCCCGCCGGGGCGCCCTGTTCGAAGAGCCAGGCCGCCCTGTAGCGCATGAGGTCGGCCGCCTCGATGGCGGCGTGCGCCCGCGCGACCGGGAACTGGACGCCCTGGTTCGCGCCGATCGGCCGTCCGAACACCTCCCGCTCCGAGGCGTAGCGCGACGCCTTCTCCACGAACCAGCGACCGTCGCCGATGCACTCGGCCGCGATGAGGACGCGCTCGGCGTTCATCCCGTCGAGGATGTAGCGAAAGCCCTTGCCCTCCTCCCCGACCAGAGCGTCGGCCGGCAGCTCGACGCGGTCGAGGAACACCTCGGTCGTCGCGTGGTTCATCATCGTCCTGAGCGGGCGGATGGTGAGCGTGTCGCCCGCGGCCTTCATGTCGACGAGGAAGACGGAGAGGCCGTCGCTGCGCTTCTCGACCTCGTCGAGCGGGGTCGTCCGCGCGAGCAGGAGCATGAGGTCGGAGTAGAGGGCGCGCGACGTGAAGACCTTCTGGCCGCTGACCACGTAGCCGCCGTCGACCCGCTCGGCCGTGGTCTGGATGCGGGTCGTGTCGGAGCCCACCGTCGGCTCCGTGACGCCGAAGGCCTGGAGCCGCAGCTCCCCGGCGGCGATCTTCGGCAGGTAGCGCCCCTTCTGCTCGTCGCTCCCGTGTCGGAGGAGCGTGCCCATCGTGTACATCTGGGCGTGGCAGGCGCCCGCGTTCCCGCCCGAGGCGTTGATCTCCTCGAGGATCACGCTGGCCGCCGTGAGCCCGAGGCCCACGCCGCCGTACTCCTCCGGGATCAACGCGGCGAGCCAGCCGCCCTCCGTGAGGGCCCGGACGAACTCCTCCGGATAGCGGTCCGGCTCGAGCGAGCGCCAGTACTCGCCCGGGAACCCGGCGCAGAGGTCGCGGACGGCGGCGCGGATCTCCGTCAGCTCGTCGGGGAGCGAGAACTCCACGTCAGGCCTCGTACCGCTCCAGGAGCCGCCGGGCGATGAGGAGCTGCTGGATCTCGTTCGAGCCCTCGCCGAGGATGAGCACGGGCGCGTCCCGGTAGATGCGCTCGACGACGTACTCCTGCGAGTAGCCGTAGCCGCCGTGGATGCGCATGGCGTCGAGCGCGACCTCCTCGGCCGTCTCGGTGGCGAAGAGCTTCGCCATGCCGGCCTCCAGGTCGGCGCGCTCGCCGGCGTCCTTCCTGCGCGCGGCCTCGAGCATGAGGAGCCGCGAGGCCTCGATCTTCGTCGCCATCTGCGCCAGCTTGAGCTGGATCGCCTGGTGGCGCGCGATCGGCTTCCCGAACGCCTCGCGCTGCTGCGCGTAGCGGATCGCGGCCTCGAACGCCGCCTGCGCGATCCCCACGGCCCGGGCCGCGATGTTGACGCGCCCGAGCTCGATCCCGCCCATGAAGTGCTTGAACCCCAGGCCCTCCTCGCCGCCGAGCACGGACCCCGCCGGCGTCCGGAAGCCGTCGAACACGAGCTCGGTCGACTCGACGCCCTTGTAGCCGAGCTTCCTGAGCGGGCGGGAGACCGTCAGGCCGGGCTGCTCGTGGACGTTCGGCTCCTTCTCGACGATGAACGCCGTCATGCCCCGGTGCGGCGGGTCGGCGTCCGGGTCGGTCTTCGCGAGGAGCATGACGCCGCTCGAGCGCAGGCCGTTGGTTGCCCACATCTTCTGGCCGGTGATCACGTACTCGTCGCCCTTGCGCACGGCGCGCGTGCGGATCGCCTGGACGTCGGACCCGGCGTGCGGCTCGGTCATCGAGTAGGCGAAGTGGAGCTCGCCGGTGGCCATGCGCGGGAGGTAGCGGCCGCGCTGCTCGTCCGTCCCGTGCTCCCGGATCATCCACGCGGAGATGAAGTGCGTGTTGAGGACGCCGGAGAGGCTCATCCAGCCGCGCGAGAGCTCGACCTGGATGCGGGCATACGTCGAGAGGTCGAGGCCGAGGCCGCCGTAGTCCTCCGGGATCGTGACGCCGAAGAGGCCGAGCTCCTTCATCGTCTCGACGAGCGCCGTGGGGTATTCGTCGCCGTGCTCGAGCTCCGACGCGACCGGCACGACGTCGCGCTCGACGAACTCGCGGATCGTCGCGACGATCTCCCGCTGCTCGGCGCTCTCCTCCGCCGACCCCATCAGGCGGGCGCCCGCTCGAGCGCGGCGGAGGCGAGCGGCGCCAGCGCGGCCCGCAGGTCGTCCTGCTCCTCGAGGGCGAGGACGGCCTCCTCGAGCGCTTCCACTCCTTCCGCCTCGAGCGCCAGACCGGCGTTCTCGCGGTACTTCTCCCGCACCTCGTCGGCGCTCATCGGGTTCTCGGGACCGCCGCGCTGGTGCGGCAGGTCCGCCTCGAGCGTGCGACCGTCCCGCGTCGTGATGCGAACGCCGCCGGGGAAGGCGGCCGGGTAGGTCGGATAGTCCTTCGTCTCGTAGCGGACCCGCCTGGCGAGCTCGAGCACGCGGGGGTCGCGGATCGCGTCGTCGGCGTACGTCGTGACGCCGCAGCGTCCGTGGACGACCATCGCGGCCGCGGAGTACTGGAGGCTGAACTTCGCCTCGTACGTGGTGCGGGGAGCGACCTTCGCGGCCGTCGGCTCGAGCACGAGGTCGACGCCCGCCGCCGGCACCGTGACGACGATCTCCTCGACGTCGTCGGGGGAGAGGCCGCCCGCGCCCGCCTCAGCCGTCGCCCCCACCGCGCCGTGCATGAAGTGGCAGGCCGGGTACGGCTTGTAGGCGATGCGGGGCGTCTCCCAGCGGGCGCCGAGGTCGGCGAGCTGGGAGTCGAGGTCGATCTCGCCCTTCCCGGCGCCGAGAAAGGCGTGGTAGAGCCCGAACTTGCCCTCGAAGACGCTGGGCGGGCCCTCGGCTCCGTGCGCGGCGAGCCGGGCGGCGACGAGGCCGCCGTGCGCGGCCCAGGCCGGATGGATGGGTTTCGTCGCCGTGCCGTCCGCGAGGTAGGCGAAGAGGCCCGAGGCGAGCGAGCCTGCGATCCCGAGCGCGCTCGCCGCCCGTCCGGCGTCGAGTCCTCCCAGGCGGGCGGCCGCGGCGGTCGCGCCGAAGATCCCGCAGACGGCCGTGGGGTGGAAGCCGCGCTCGTGGAAGCGCCCGGAGGCGGCCATGCCGACGCGGGTGACGACCTCGTTCGCCGCCACGACTGCCGCGAGCGCGTCGCGCCCGGCTGCTCCGCCCGCCTCCGCCACGGCGAGCGAGGCGGGGCAGGTGACGACGCTCACGTGGGAGATCGAGTCCGAGTGGGTGTCGTCGAAATCGAGGCCGTGGCAGACCATCGCGTTCGCGAAGGCCGCGTTGGCGGCGGGCAGGCGCGGCCCGCCGATGACGGTCGCCTGGTCGTCGCCGCCGAGCTCGGCCATCGTCTCCCGTCCCTCGGTCGCCACGCCGAGGGCGGCGGCGGCGAGGCCGCAGCCCAGCGTGTCGAGGAGGTGGAGCTTGGCCGCCTCCGCGACGTCCTGCGGAACCTCGTCGAGCGCGAGCCCGGTCGTCCACTCCGCAAACCTGCGTGCGGCCGTCATCTCAGACCGTCCAGTCCGCGTCGGTGCCCGGGAAGGCGTCCTCGACCTCGGGGGCCTCGCGCTTGTAGACCATGAACGTCCGCTGGAACTCGATCACGACCTCGCGCCGCTGGTTCACGCCGCGGGAGCGCATCGTGACGATGCCGACGCTCGGGTTCGAGCCCGACTCGCGCAGGTCCGTGATCTCGCTCTCCGCCCAGAGCGTGTCGCCGGCGAACACCGGGTGCGGGAGCTTGATGTCGGTCCACGCGAGGTTCGCCGTCGCGTTCTCGCTCGTGTCGGGAACGGTCATGCCGGTGACGAGCGCGAGCGTGAACGTGCTGTTGACGAGCGGGCGACCGAACCGGGTGCGCTCCGCGAACGGGACGTTGAAGTGCACCTGGTTCGTGTTCATCGTCAGGCACGTGAACCAGACGTTCTCCGTCTCGGTGATCGTGCGGCCGAAGCGGCTGCGGAAGACGTCGCCGACCTCGAAGTCCTCGTAGAACCTGCCGCGCCACGCCTTCGGCGCGGCGGCGTGCTCTGTCGTCATTCGGACACGCTCCTTTCGGTCTCGGCCAGGATCCGTCGGGCCCGCTCGACGACGGGGAGGTCGATCATCTCGCCGTCGAGGGCGACCGCGCCGCGCCCGTCCGCGAGCCCTCGCTCGTAGGCCTCGACGACGCGCCTGGCGCGCTCGCGCTCCTCCTCGGTCGGCGAGAAGACGCGGTTCACGATCGCGACCTGGGCGGGATGGATGCAGGCCTTGCCGCGAAACCCGAGCGAGCGGGCGAGGCGCGCCTCGGCCTCGAGACCATCGTCGTCGCGGGTGTCGACGTGCACGACGTCGAACGGGCTCCGGAGTCCCGCCGCGGCCGAGTCGACGACGAGCCGCGAGCGGGCGTAGAGAACCTCCTGGCCGTCGGCGCGCGGCTCGAGACCGAGCTCGAGGCCGAGGTCGACCGCACCGAGGACGAGCGCCGCGACGCGCGGCATGCGAGCGGTCTCGTAAGCGTGCCTCACGCCGAGGGCCGTCTCGACGATCGCGATCACCGGTTGCCCGTCCGGCCCGAGGGCGCCGACGGCGTCCGGAGTCGCCTTCGGCAGCACGAGCGCGTCGAGCTCGAGATCGGCGACGGCCTGCAGGTCGGCTCCCCACTGCTCCGTGCCGGCCGCGTTGATCCGCACGGCGACGAGGCTCGGGGTCGCGGCGCCGCCCAGCACGCGTCTCGCAACCGTACGGGCGGCCTCCTTCT
>JBOHAK010000186.1:0-4839 GCA_050697795.1 Gaiellaceae bacterium | reverse complement strand
GTCGAGCCCGTACTGGCGCTCGATCGCCGCGATCGTCTCGGGCGTCGCCCGCTCGCCGAGCAGGGCCTCCGCCGGCCCGCCGGGCAGCGCCCTGATCCAGAGGAAGACGAGGATCGAGAGCCCGATGAGAATCGGGATGAGAAGCAGGAGCCGGCGGACGACAAAGCGCAACATCGTGTCGTCCGCCGGCTCCTAGCCGACCCTCGTTACTCCGTTACTCCTCGATGGTGACGCTCGCGAAGGACTCGAGCGAAACCGGGCTCGGCACGTAGCCCTGGATGTTCGCCGCGAAGGCGAGCGCGGGCTCCGTGTGCACGTACGGGACTCCCGGCAGGAAGTCCATGATCAGGCGGTTGGCGTCCTGATAGAGACCTTCCCGGGCCTCGAGGTCGGTCTCGGCCTCGGCCTCGTCGAGGATGTCGAAGATCTCCATGTTCTCGAATCCCCAGGCCTTCTGGGCATTCTGGAAGAACGTCCCGATGAAGTTGTCCGGGTCGCCGAAGTCACCCGTCCACCCGAGCAGGTAGATCGGGCACTTCCCCTCGTCCACGAGCCCGAGGTAGTCCGGGCTCCACGGGGCGCTTCTCGGGGTGATCTGGAAGCCGGCCTCGTTGAGGCTGGCCGCGAAGGCCTCGAAGTTGCGCTGCGGATCCGGCATGTACGGACGCGAGACGTCGGTCGGGTAGCAGAACGTGAGCTCGAGCGGCGTCTGGACGCCGGCATCCTGGAGCAGCTGCTGCGCAGCGGCCGGGTCGTACTCGTATGTGGTCACGTCGTCCGCGTAACCGATGACCTCGGGCGGCATGAACTCGTTCGCCACCTCGCCGCGGCCGGCGTAGAACGTGTCCACGACCTCCTGGCGGTTGAGCCCGGCCGCGATGGCCTGGCGTACCTCGAGCTGGTCGAGCGGCGGGAAGGCCTGGTTGATCCCCACGTAGCCGACGTTGAACGCCGGGCGGTCGAGGATCTGCAGGTTCTCGTCGCCTTCGATGGTCGGGACGTCCTGCGGCTCGACGAGGTCGTAGCCCTGGATCTCGCCGGACTGGAGCGCCTGGAGGCGCGCCGCGTTGTCGGCGATCGGGCGGAAGATGAGCTCGTCGATCGAGGCGGGCTCGCCCCAGTAGTCGTCATAGCGCTCGAGGACGAGGCGGTCCCCACGCGTCCAGGACGCGAACATGAAGGGACCGGTCCCGATCGGGTGCTCGGTGCCGAAGGTGCCCGTCGGGTGGAAGATGCCCTCGTCGTCGACCTCGCCCTCGTCGGCGCCGAACTCCTGCAGCGCCGCGGGGCTCGCGATCGAGAAGTTGGAGAGCGAGAGCGCGCCGAGGATCGCCGACGACGGGCTGGTCAGCCGGATGACGACCGTGCCCTCGTCGACGGCCTCGCAGCTCTCGTAGAAGCTGTCCTCCGGGGCGCCGCTCTCGGGATCGGTCTCGGCGAAGCCCCCGAAGACCGTCTGCCAGTAGTACGACGCGCTCGGGTTCTGGAAGGAGCCCGTGAAGTTGTACCAGCGGTCGAAGTTGAAGCAGACCGCCTCGGCGTTGAACGGCTCGCCGTCGTGGAACGTCACGCCTTCCTCGAGCTCGAACGTGTACTCGAGCCCGTCCTCCGAGAGCTCCCAGCTCTTGGCCAGGCCCGGCGCGAGCTCCGTCGTCCCGGGCTCGAGCGAGACGAGGCTCTCGTAGATCTGATCGATGACGCGGAGCGACTCGCCGTCGGAGACGAGCGCGCCGTCGAGCACGACCGGGTCGGCGGCACCCGCGAAGACGAGCGTTCCGCCCCCGCCCCCCTCGCCGCCGTCGGTCTCTGCGGCTCCGGTGTCGGCTGCCTCGCCGTCATCGTCGTCGCCGCCGCACCCGGCCAGGCCGAGCGCGAGCAGCATTGAGGCGAGCAGCAGGAAGAGCCTGATCGACTTTCCCCTCACATCCTCTCCTTTGCTTCAGTTGACGCGCCCCGTCCCCCGGGGCAGCCCAGTATCCAAGACCTTGGACGTCGAAGGCAAGCGCCGGTTAGCGCGGCGCTCCGGACGTGCGCGCCGGGCGCTTGGTTTGAAAACGGGATGAAGCAAGTGAAGCTCCCCGGTGAACCAACCACCGGGGGATGAGTCAAGCGAAGCCGCGAGGCGATACTCGGTGCACAAGGTTTGCCGGTCGGCCCCGATGCGGCGGGGGCAAGGACCGGCGGCTCTGCCGGCCGGCCCCGATGCGGCGGGGGCATTGGCCGGCGAGAAGCCGGGGCGGGACTCCATGCGGTGAGTTCCGCCCCACCCCTCCCTTCTCCGGACGGACGAACGCACTACGGCCAGGGCGAGCCGCCGATCCGATCGAGATCGAGCTGCCCGCCGTCACGGCATTGCCGCGAGCGGTAGGCCCGCGGGAGCCGGTCGTAGGTCTCCCAGGCGAGCTCGGCGAGACCGTCGGCGTAGGCGGGACGCGCGCCGAGCGCCCGCGCGGCCTCGCGCACCCGCTGCATCCCGTAGCACTCGGCGGCCGGCTCGGAGGCGACCCCGGCTCGGTGGTACGACTCGTGGGCGAGCGCGCCGATCGCAATCGACATGAGAAAGCGCTCGCCGAGACCGCGCGGCTGCACCCGGTCGTAGGTGAGCCGGTCGAGCTGCGCGCAGACCTCCGGTGCGAGGTTGACCCGCCTGCTGCCCAGGCCGACGTAGCCGTAGAGATCTTCGGGGCGCAGCCGCGTCCCGTGGGCCAGCGACGCCTCACGCAGGACGCGGTTCCAGTCGCGCTTCCCCCAGCAGCGCACCTCGACGTTCGTCTCCACGAGCTGTCCGGCGACCTGGCTGTAGCGGCCATTGATCCTGCTCCGCTTCCCCTTCTGCTTCCGGACCGGCAGACGCTGGGCCTCCCCGGGCGGCAGCTTCTCGCTCAGGAGAACGCTGGCGGAGGCCGCCCGCCGGAGATCGCCCCAGGCCTGCTCGGCGGAGACGCCGCCGTCGCGAGCGGCGGCAACGCCGGCCTCGGCGACGCGGGCGTAGTGCTCGCAGGCCGCCTCCACGAGCCCGGCCGCTTCCGCGAGTCGCTCCGTCGGAGCGTCGGAGACGTCGGCTGCGAAGTCGTCGCCGCACGTCAAGAGGGGTGCCACCATCCGCTCGACGCGCGCGACTGCGCTCTCGTCGCCGGAGTCGAGCTCGCGCGCGAGCGCGGCGTCCTCCCGGATCGCCGCCAGACTCTGCAGCGACTGCTCGAGCCCCTTCGACCAGAGCCCGTACTCGCGGAGCCAGGCGAGCTCGGCAGGAGAAGCCCAGCCCTCCCGGTCGGGGAGGCCCACCTGCTCGGGCTCGGCCTGCGCGGTGGTGGTCGGCGGCAGCTCGGGAGCCGCCGTGTCCTCACGGCCCGTCTGCGAGGAGGGCTCGGCCCCGTCCCCCGATCCCGAGCAGCCGGACGCGAGCACAACGGCCGCAACCGCTATCGCCCCCGTTCGCCGCACGGCGGGAACCTACCCGTAGAGCGGGTGTGCTACGCCGCGGCCGAGGCGAGCTCGCGGAGCGCAGCGAGCCGCTGGAGAGCCTGGCCCTCGAGCTGGCGGACGCGCTCGCGCGTCAGGCCCAGCTCGGCGCCGATCGCCTCGAGCGTCCACGGCTCGCCCTCGAAGCCGAAGCGCAGCTCGAGGATGCGCCGCTCGCGCTCGGGAAGCGCGTCGAGCGCCTTGCGGACTCCCTGCTTGCGCAGCGACTCCTCGGCCTCGTCGAACGGGTCGGCGGCGTCGCGGTCGGCAAACAGGTCGCCGAGCTCGCCCTCGTCGTCGGAGCCGACGCTCTGGTTGAGCGAGACGGAGGCCTGCGCGGCCGAGAGCGCCTCGTCCACGTGCTGGATGGGGAGCCCGGTCGCCTCGGCGAGCTCCTGACGCGTGGCGTCGCGCCCGAGCTCGACCTCGAGCCGGCGCGCGGCGCGGCCGAGCTTCTGCTGACGCTCGACGACGTGCACGGGCACGCGGATCGTGCGCGCGTTGTTGGCCACGGCGCGCTGCACCGACTGACGGATCCACCAGGTCGCGTAGGTCGAGAACTTGAAGCCCCGGCGCCAGTCGAACTTCTCGACGGCGCGGTTGAGCCCGAGCGTGCCCTCCTGGATGAGGTCGAGGAAGGGGACGCCGAGGCCGCGGTAGCCCTTGGCGATCGACACGACGAGGCGCAGGTTCGACTCGATCATGCGGCGCTTGGCGAGCAGGTCGCCCTTCTCCATCCGCTTCGCGAGCGTGACCTCCTCGTGGGCGGTCAGAAGCTTGTGCCGGCCGACGTCCGCGAGGAAGAGCTGCAGGCTGTCGCCCGCCCCGTGAACCGGGTCGGCGGGGGCGGCGGCCTCCACGGCCTCCTCGGCGGGAGCTCCGATCTCGAGACCGATCGTCTCGAGCTCGTGCGTCACCTCGGCCATCTCGTCGTCACCGAGATCGAGCTCGAGCGCGAGGGCCTCGAGCTCTGCGGGCTCGACGTAGCCGCGCTCCTCGGCGCTCTCGATCAGATGGCGACAAGCCTGGGTGTCAAGAACCTCGTGCATGGAGTTCTGGCTCAACTGTTTCTAACAGTCCTTTCGCTAAACGAAGGCAGGTGGATTCCTGCGGCTCACCCTCTGCAACGTTCTCACTCTAAGCCTCATTCCCTCGTGCGCCTAGCCGGGTCCGCGCCGCTTAACCCTGGGTTAACGCGCGTGTTCTCAGCTAGGACGCCGCGCGGGCGGAGGTGTTGGCGGTCTCGGACTCGCGCTCGCCGTCCTCGGCGCCCGCGCCGTCGGCGGATGGCTCGCGAGGCTGGTTCGCCCACTCCTCGTCGAACTCGACGCGCCACTTGCCCTCGTCGTCCTGCTCGAGGCGGAGCTTGGCGCTGAA
>JBOHAK010000185.1:0-6039 GCA_050697795.1 Gaiellaceae bacterium | reverse complement strand
CCCGCCGGCTGCGGGCCGTGCGACCCGGCGTGCCTGGGCACGCCCGCCGGCTGGACACGCCGCTGATCGGCCGCCGGCGAGAGCTCGCCTTGCTCGAGGAGGCGTATCGGCGGACGGCCAGCGAGCGCACGTGCCGTCTCGTCACGGTCCTCGGGCCCGCAGGCATCGGGAAGTCGCGGCTCGTCCGCGAGTTCGTCTCGCTGCTCCGCGAGCAGGCCCGAGTTGCGCAGGGCCGCTGCCTGCCGTACGGGGAGGGAATCACCTACTGGCCCGTGGCGGAGGCGGTCAAGGAGCTCGCGGGCATCGGCGACGGCGATTCCGTCGAGGTCGCCCACGCGCGCCTCGTCGGGCTCCTGAGCGGGGAGGAGGATGCGGACCTCGTCGCCCGCAAGGTTGCGGCCGCCGTGGGCCTGGGCACGGGCGCGGTCGCGACGGAGGAGGCCTCGTGGGCAGTTCGCCGGCTGTTCGAGGCGCTCGCTCGTGACGAGCCGCTCGTGGTCGTCTTCGACGACATCCAGTGGGGCGAGGAGACGTTCCTCGACCTGCTCGAGCACGTCGTCGGTTGGTCCCGAGGCGCACCCATACTCGTCGTCTGCCTGGCCCGGCCGGAGCTCGGCGACGTACGGCCCGGCTGGGGAGACGGAAGGCCGAACGCGGAGCCCGTGCTGCTCGAGCAGCTCGCCGACGATGATTGCCACCTTCTCGTCCAGAGACTCCTCGGAGAGGGCGAGCTGGACGAGCAGGTTCTGGCGCACCTCGTCGAGCGGGGCGGGGGCAACCCGCTCTTCATCGAGGAGCTGCTCGCCATGCTCCTCGACGACGGGCTCCTGGAGCGGGAGAACGGCCGCTGGTCGGTCGCGGGCGACGTGGGCGCGGTTCCGATCCCGGGCACGATCCAGGCTGTTCTCGCTGCCCGCCTCGATCGGCTGCCGACCGACGAACGCCGGGTGATCGAGCGCGGAGCCGTCGAGGGCGAGCTGTTCCATCGGGAAGCCCTCACCGCCCTGCTCGGCGAGGCCGACCTCGCGATGCCGCTGGAAGACCTGGTGCGCAAGGACGTCTTGCGGCCGGCGCGCGGGACCCTCGCCGGGGCGGATGCGTATCGCTTCCGTCACCTCCTGATCCGCGACGCGGCCTACTCGACGATCCCCAAGGAGGTCCGGGCGGAGCTCCACCGGCGTTTCGCGGACTGGCTCGAGCGGGCGGCAGCGGATCGCATCGCCGAGCACGAGGAGATCCTCGGCTACCACCTCGAGGAGGCGGTCCGCTACCACGCCGAGCTCGGCCGCCGGACGGACGAGGACGCGGTCGAGACCGCTGCCCGGGCCTCGCGCCGGCTGGGGTCGGCCGGCCGGAGGGCGGCCGCGCGCGGCGACATGCCCGCCGCCACGAAGCTCCTCGAGCGCGGTGTCCGCCTCTCGCCCGCGGAGGACGAGCCCCGTGCGGAGCTCGAGCTCCTCCTCGCGTGGGCCCTCACGCAGTCCGGCGAGTTCGCCGCCGCCGAGGCGATCGTCGACGCCGTCGTCGCGGGCGCGGCGGCGCGGGGCGACCGGAGGATCCAGCTGTGCGGGCTGGTCGAGCGGATGGAGATCGTGAACATCGTCCGGCCGGAGGGCGCGGCGGCCGAGACCTTCCGTCTCGCCGACGACGTCGTGCCCGAGCTCGAGGCCCTGGGCGACGACCATGGGCTCGCTCACGCCTGGCGCGTGATCGCGTACGCGCACAACACGCTCTGCCGCTACGGCGCGACGGTCGACGCGCTGGAGCGAGGCCTGGCGCACGCGGAGCGCGCGGGAGATGCGGCGATTCGCTCCGAGATCCTGGCGTGGCTCCCCACGCGGCTCGTTCGCGGCCCCATGCCCGCGCCGGGCGCGCTCGACCGCTGCCGCGAGCTGCTCGCGGAGGCGTCCGGGGACCGGCCGGCCGAGGCCGGAGCCCTGGCGGGCATCGCGCTGCTCGAGGCGATCAGCGGACGCCTCGACGAGGCCCGAGCGGCGGAGAGGCGGGGCCGTGGCATCAAGGAAGAGCTCGGGCTGCGCTTCATGCTCGCCGTCGGCGACATCTGGCGCGGCGAGCTGGAGCTGCTCGATGGTGACCTCTCCACCGCGGAGGACGCCTTTCGAGCGGCCGCCGACTTCCTGGGCGAGCGCGGCGAGCGGAACTTCTACCCGACCGCCGCGGTCGGGCTCGCGCGCGTGTTCTTTCTCCAAGCGCGCTACGAGGAGTCGTGGGAGGCGTTGCGCGCGGCCGAGACCACGATGGCGAGCGACGATCTCATCACGGCCGTCTGGGCGCTGGGTACGCGAGGGCGGCTCCTGGCCCGGGAGCGGCGTCTCGACGAGGCGCAGGAGGCGGCCGAGCGAGGAGTCCGGCTGGCGTTCGAGACCGACGACCTCAACCTGCAGTCAGACTCGCTCATCGAGCTGGCGGACGTCGCGCGCGACGAGCAGCGGGCGAAGGCCGCGCTCGAGGATGCCCTGCGCGTGGCCGAGCACAAGGGCAACGTCGTGGTCGCCCGCCAGGCGCGCCAACGCCTGGCGAGGCTCGGCTGATCCGGGCAGCGACGAGCCGGGTGCGTTAGATTCCCGACCCGAGGACTCGGGAGGGGGCCCGTGCAGAGAGCAGGCAAGACAATGGCCAGGCTGTCCGCTTCGATCGCCGTCGGGCTGATCGTCGCCGCGGCCGTCGGGTTCTCCGCCCCCGCCGCCGCTCAGCCGGCGCCGCCCATGGACGGCAGCCCCGTCTCGCCCGGACTGGGCCCGACCTACGGGGAAGAGTGGTGCGCCCCGGTGGGGAGCGAGAACGTCCCGCAGTCGGCGCCGCTGGCCCTGATCCCGTACGGGGCGATCGGCTGCACGCTGGAGCAGTTCGAGGCCGAGGCCGCTGCAGCCGGGGTCCCCGATCGGCTGAGCTACTCCGTCATCGGGGAATCCGTGCTCGGCCGGGACATGTTCGGCGTGGTCGTCAACGCGCTGGAGACTCCCGAGCAGCTGCGCGACTACGCTCGCTGGCAGCAGCTCCGGGGGCTCATGGTGACGGACCCGGCCGGCGCGCAGAGCCTGCTCGCGTCCTGGGGCTGGAACGTCAAGCTGCCCATCTTCGTCGAGGCGAACATCCACGGCGGCGAGCGCGAGGGCACCGACGCGATGATGCAGGTGATCCGCGACCTGGTGACGCTGCCCCGCGGGACGAACGACGCCGTCGACGGGCTGCTCGACCATGCCATCGTCGTCGTCATACCGACGACGAACCCCGACGGGCGCGTGGCCGGTCGGCGGACGAACGAGAACTCGTTCGACCTGAACCGGGACCTGCTGGTCCAGTCCCAGCCGGAGATCCGCGCCAACACCGCCTTCCAGCTGGAGTGGCTGGCCCCGGTCGGGCTGTTCATGCACGGCTACTACAACCCGACGCTCGTCGACGGCCTGAGCAAGCCGCACAATCCGGGCCTGGAATACGACAAGTTCCTCTACTGGAACCAGCGCCGGCTGGACGCCAACCAGGCGGCTGTCGAGGCGATCGGCCGGACTATTCAGCGACCGGTCAACCAGTGGGACAAGAGGGGGAGGAGCGGCACCACGAACGGGAGCCCCGCCGTCGCCGAGGGATGGGACGACTGGGGCCCGTTCTACACCCAGACCTACGCCGCGTTCTTCGGCGTGGACGGCTCCACGGTGGAGATGTGCAACGACGCGGCGTGCGGCGGCCGGCTGGGATCCAAGCGCGAGCAGTACGTCGTCTTCTACTCGTCGGCCGACTTCTGGCTCGAGAATCGGGATGCCATCCTGGACGACCAGCTGGAGATCTTCCGGCGCGGCGTGACCGGCGCCGCCCGGCCGAACTGCTGCGACGACCCGCTCGTCGCCGGCCGCGGCTTCACGGAGGACCAACACAACTGGATGGTCGAGTATCCGAAGGCCTTCCTGATCCCGTTCGTCGGAGGCTCGGTCGGCCAGGCCCAGCGGAGCGACGCCGAGGCGAACCGGCTGGTCCAGTGGCTCATGGACAACGGCGTCGAGGTGCACCGGACGGATCAGGACCTCACCTGGCGCGGCACGACGTTCCCCGCCGGTTCGTACGTCGTGCTCATGGAGCAGGCGTTCCGCGGCTACGCGTACACGGCCCTGACCGCCGGCCAGGACATCTCCGACCGCATCACCCAGCTCTACGCGCCGCCGGGCGCGTGGAGCCACGGGTCGCTGTGGGGCGCGGACGTCCTGGAGGTTCCGGCGGGCGACGCATCCTTCGAGCCGAGCACGGCTCCCGTCGGGGAGGTCAACGAGCTCCAGGGCGGGGTTCGCAGCGGCGGCCCGGCCGACTGGTACGCCGTGACGCTCAGGGGAACGGCCGAGGTCCGCGCCGTGCTCGGCCTGCTGCGCAGCGGGATCGACGGCGAAATCGCGGAGGCCTCCTTCGTCAGCGCCTCCGCCGGGCCCATGCCGGCCGGCTCCCTGATCTTCCCGGCCGACGCGGCCACCGTGGCCGCGCTCGGCGCCGCAGGCCAGGCTGCCGGTATCGACTTCGAGCGAGGCGTCGGGTCCAAGCCGGCCACGACTGAGCTCGACGAGGCTCCGAGGGTCGCCATCCTCGTCAACACGGCGAACCCGACGGAGTCGGACACGTCCTGGTCGCTGCGGCAGATCTTCGGGCCGGACGTGGGCTTCGTCTCGACGGTGAGCGGAGCGAACTCGCTCGAGAACGCGACGACCGACCCCCTGGCCGGCTTCGACGTCATCTACAACGCCGGCCAGCTCTACCCGACGGGGGGAAACGCGACCGCGCGGTCCCGCCTCCGGGCGTTCTTCCAGGCCGGCGGCGGGTACATCGGCACGAGCCAGTCCGCGAACAACTTCGCCTTCCTGAACGGGGCACAGCCCGCGCTCGTCCGGGGAGCGCTCACACAGGGCGCCGACGTAGCCGGCGGCGGCATCGCCCGGTGGGCGAACGTCGGCGCGAGCAGCCCGCTCACGGGAGGGTACGCCGCGAGCGACAACCTGTACCTTCCGTCGACCATCACGTGGTTCTCGAAGATCCCGACCGGCGCCGCGGTGGACGGCCGGTATCTGCCCTCGACGACCGACATGTTCGTGGCCGGCCTCTGGCGGGACCGAGATCCCAAGGCGGCTTCGTCGCCGGTCGTCGTCCACGGGACCACGGAGGTGGGGAGCCGTTACCTCGCGCTGTCGACGAACCCCTTCTCCCGCGGCGACGCGGAGCGCGAGTGGCCGCTGATCGGCCAGGCCGCGTTCTGGTCGAACCTCACCGACGAGTAGCGCCGAGGTCGCGACCCGCGACACCGGGTCGCGCGGCGCAGCTTCGCGAGCGTCCAGCCTCCGCTGCGATCTCGACCGCGCGGGCTCGAGCTTCGCAGCAGGTACGTCTGGCATCAGCCTCGGAGCTCCGCCAGCCTCCCCTCGAGGAAGCGCCTTTCGGCGTCCGAATGAACGAGCTCGAGCGCGCGGTCGTAGGCCGCGCGCGCCTCTTCGACGCGATCGAGCCGCCGCAGCAGCTCGGCGCGCGTGGCGTGCAGATAGTGGTAGCGGTCGAGCTCGAGGTTCTCCACGAGGGCGAGCGCGGCCTCGACGTCGCCCGCTTCGGCGACGGCGGCGGCCCGGTTGAGCTCCACGACCGGCGAGTCGGTGAGACGCGCGAGCTCGCCGTACAGGGCGGCGAGCTGCGGCCAGTCCTGTGGCTCGTCGACGTGCAGACTCGCGATCGCCGCCTGCAGCACGTAGGGACCGCGGCCGCCGAGCGCCTGGGCGCGATCCAGTGCGGCTCGTCCCGCCGCGATCTGGTCGAAGTCCCAGAGCGATCGGTCCTGATCGCGGAGCAGCACGACCATGCCGTCGGCGAAGCGCGCGTCGCGGCGGGCGTCGTTCACGAGCATCAGCGCCAGCAGTCCGTGCACCTCGGGTTCGTCGGGCATCAGCTCGGCGAGCGCGCGCCCGAGGCGGATCGCCTCGGCTGCAAGCTCTCCGCGGCCGCCGTAGCCCTCGTTGAAGATCAGGTAGACGACCGCGAGCACCGCGGCGAGGCGAT
>JBOHAK010000184.1:0-1618 GCA_050697795.1 Gaiellaceae bacterium | reverse complement strand
CCGCGGCGCTGCTCGCCGGGGCGGTCGTGCTGGCCTGGCGGCGCGCCGCGGCGCCCGGGTCCTTGCCGGGCTACGTCCCGTGGTACGCGGATGCGGATCTCCGCGCGGCCGCCTACCTGGCCGGGCTCGGCGGCATCGCCCTCGCCGGAGGCGCGCTCTTCCTCGGCAGCAACGGCGACCTCGACGCCGCCTCCCAGCTGGCGAGCAAGACGATCGCGGCCGCGGGGCTGGCCGTCGTCCCTCTCGTCGGCAGGCGCGTGCGGGCCGTCCGGGAGGCGGCGCGGCGAGAGTGGGCGAGAGAGCGGGAGGTGCCCGAGGTGCTGCTCCTGCGCTCCTTCGTCGACGACGGGTTGAGGGTGCCGAGCCGCCCTCGGGCGAGGCGAGGCGTGGAGAGGTTCATCCCGGCGCGCAGTGAGCTGTTCGAGGACGTCGTCGTACGGGCGTTCACGCAGCTCGGGCCAGTCGTCGCCATCGCGAGGCCCGGAACCGACCAGACGGAGCTCGGCGCCTCCCGGGATCTGATCCTCGGCGCGGACTGGCTCACCGCGGTGAAGGAGGAGATGGTCGCCGCCGCCTACGTCGTGGTCATCCTCGGCCGGGGCGAGGGCCTCGAGCTCGAGCTCGAGACGCTCCGCGACCTCGAGCTGCTCGACCGGGTCTGCCTCGTCGTGCCGCCGGTCGAGCCGGACGACGTGGCAGAGCGCCTGCGCAGAGGCACCGCGGCCGTCGACGGCGACGACGGCTGGGGCCTCCTCGTTGCCGACCACGCCGATCAAGGGCAGGAGGTGCTCGGACTGCTCGGGTCGGGGGAGCGGCGGTTCGTCGTGATCTCCACGCAGCGCGACGCCACCGCCTACCTTCGCCTCGGCGCGTTTCTCGCCAGCCGGGCCCCGGGCCGGTCGGTGTGAGACGATCAGCGTCTGTCCCGAGTGACGAGAGGAGAAGGCGTGAACGGTCCCGGAGCCACGCTGTACCGCTGGGAGGACATGCCCAAGGAAGCGCTCAAGCCGGATCTGGGGCGGCGGCTGATCACGGCCGAGCGGATGATGCTGGCGCACGTGTACCTCGACAAGGGCTGCATGGTCCCGAAGCACGCGCACGACAACGAGCAGCTGACCTACATCCTCGAGGGCGTCCTCCGGTTCTGGCTGGGAGAGGACGAGTCCGAGGTCGTCGACGTCAGGGCCGGCGAGGTGCTGCACCTTCCCTCGAACCTGCCGCACAAGGCGGAGGCGCTCGAGACGACGCTCGACGTCGACATCTTCTGCCCGCCGCGGCAGGACTGGCTGAACAAGTCGGACGACTATCTCCGGAGCACGTGAACCTCGGCCTGGAGGGCAAGGTCGCCCTCGTCTGCGGCGCGAGCCGCGGGCTCGGCCGGGCCGTCGCCGAGGAGCTCGCGGGCGAGGGCGCCTCGGTCGCTGTGTGCTCCCGGGACGCGGATCGGCTGGCCGCCACCGCCGCCGAGATCGGGCCCGACGTGCTGGCGGTCCCCGCCGACCTCGCGGTCGCCGGCGAGCCGACGCGCGTGGTCGAGGTGACCCTGGAGCGCTTCGGCCGGCTCGACGTCCTCGTCACGAACACCGGCGGCCCGCCCGCGGGGACGCACGACACGCTC
>JBOHAK010000183.1:0-2901 GCA_050697795.1 Gaiellaceae bacterium | reverse complement strand
CGTCGGTGGGCACGGCCAGGCAGTCGGCGCCTCCGGCCGCGAGCTCGGCGTGCACCGCTTCGAGCGGCTCAGCCCGGCGTCCGCAGACGGCGACCCGGGCGCCGGTACGGGCGAGCGCGAGCGCCGTCGCGCGCCCGATGCCCGTTCCGCCGCCGGTGACGAGCGCAACGTTCCCCGCGTGGGCGTCCGGCGCGAGCACCGGCCGGAAGCCGCTCACGCTGTGCCCTCCGGTCGGACCACCGCGTCCGGCGGCTCCCTGCCCTCCAGGACGGCGCGCACCGCGAGCACCGGCCGTCGGTAGACCGCCTCCTCAGCCTCGGCGCTGTACCACGCGGCGTGCGGCGTGACGACGAGCCGCGGCGCCAGCGGTGCCGGCGCCTCGTCCGTGGGCGGCTCGACCGCGAGCACGTCGAGCGCGACGCCGCCCAGGTGCCCCGCCTCGAGCGCGCGCACTAGCGCCCCGGTATCCACGAGCTGCTCCCGGGCCGTGTCGACGAGCACGGCGCCCGTGGGCATGCGCTCGATCTCCCGGGCGCCGATCAGGCCCTCCGTCTCTGCCGTTAGGGGCAGGTTCAGGGTCACCGCGGCGCAGGCGGCGAGCAGCTCGTCGAGCTCTGCCGGCCGCGCCCCGGCCGCGGCGATCGCCTCCTCGGCCACGGCCGGGTCCGCCGCCCACACCTCGAACCCGAGCGCGCGGCCCCGCGCCGCTACGGCGCGCCCGGTGCGCCCGAAGCCGACGACGCCGAGGCGCGTCCCGGCGAAGCGACGGAGGGTGCCGGCCGCCGCATGGTTCCACCCGCCCGCGCGCACGTCGCGGTCGAGCTCGACGACGCCCCGCAGGAGCGCGACCACGAGCGCGATCGTGTGGTCGGCGACCTCCTCCACGCAGTAGTCGGGGACGTTGCACACCCAGATGCCACGCCGCCGGGCGTCCTCCAGCGCGATGTGGTCGAAGCCGACGCTGCACGTGGCGACCACCCGCAGCGAGGGGAGGCGCTCCAGGTCCTCGGCCTCCACGCCCACCTCGGTGCCGACGAGGAGCGCGACCGCGTCCGCGGCGGCCCAGGGCCCGGGATCCTCGACGACCTCGACGTCGAGCCCGGCGAGGAGCCCGCGCACCGCGTCGAGCCCGTAGCCGCGGTCGGCGACGAGGACGCGCGCGCTCATGCGCGGCGCACCCAGAGCAGCAGCGAGCCGCGCCGCTCGCCAGCCTCCGCCTCGACGAGCCAGCAGCCCGGGTGGGGAAAGGCGACACGCGTTCCCCACTCGCGACCCGGGCGCGGCCACCGGAGGCCGCCGCCGCGCAACTGCGGAAGGACGGGCGACGGGCCGAACTGCACCGCGAGCCGCCGGCCCTCGTCGTCGACGCCCGTGAGCGCGAGCTCGGGCGGCACCGAGCCCTCGGCGCGCCAGAGCACCGTGACGACCTCTCCGGCGACGGGTGGATACGCGAGCCAGGCCGACCACAGGCCGTCGCCCGCCGTGAGCTCGACCGCCTCGCCCGGCAGGTCGCGCGCCTCCTCGGCGTCGCATGGCGCCGAAGGCCCGGCGCGTCCGCCGGCTGCGAGGGCGAGCGCCGTCACGCCGAGGAGCAGGGCGAGGGGTCCGGCGGAGAGGAGCGCGGCACGGCGCGCTTGCGGGCTCGGCACGGGAGAGGGGTACTATCACCGCCCCCGCCCGCGGGCAACCGTGACCATGCAGACAGGCGAGACCGAGACGCGCCGGCTCGAGCGGCTCTTCAGCCCGCTTCGGGTCGGCCCGGTTGAGCTGCCGAACCGGATCGTCTCGACCGCGCACCAGACGACGCTGGTGCACGAGCACCTGCCGACCGACGACTTCGTCGCCTACCACGAGGCGCGGGCGCGCGGCGGAACGGGGCTGATCGTGCTCGAGGCGACCGCCGTCCACCCCTCGGGGCTCCTGACGCCGCACACGCTCGCGGGTTACCGCGAGGAGATCGTCCCCGCGCTCCGGCGCGTCGCCGAGGCGGTGCACCCGCACGGAACCCGCCTCTTCGTCCAGCTCTTCCACGGGGGCCGCGAGCAGATCGCCAGCCCGCCGCGCGCCCCGGCGCTCGCGCCCTCGCCGATTCCGACCCAGCGCTTCCACGTCGAGCCGCGTGCCCTCTC
Source organism: Gaiellaceae bacterium (assembly GCA_050697795.1). Lineage (GTDB taxonomy): Bacteria > Actinomycetota > Thermoleophilia > Gaiellales > Gaiellaceae > JAIBJN01. The sequence goes on along the minus strand of JBOHAK010000183.1, from coordinate 772 downwards.
GGAGAGCGAGATCGCGGAGCTAGTCGCGGGCTTCGCACGGGCCGCGGAGCTCGCTGCCGCCGCCGGCCTCGACGGCGTCGAGGTCTCGGCCGCGCACGGCTACCTCGCGGCGCAGTTCTTCACGCCGGAGCTCAACCGCCGCGGCGACGAGTGGGCGGAGGGCCCGCGCTTTCTGCTCGCCGTGGTCGACGCCGTGCGCGCGGCCGCGGGTGGGATCGCGCTCGGCGTGCGGCTCAGTGCGGACTCGGGCGCCGCGCGCGCGGTGGCTCCTCTTCTGGCCGGGCGCGTCGACTACCTGAGCATCGCGCTCGGCGACTCCTCGTCCTACCGCGGCTCGACGGGGATCGTGCCGCCGCCGCCCGTCGCCGAGAACGCGATCGCCGAGCCGGCCGGTGCCTTCCGGGTCGGGCCTCCGCTCGTGGGGACCTCCCGCGTGGTCGATCCTGTCGAGGCCGACCGGCTCGTCGGCGAGGGCCGCCTGGAGGCGGTCGGCATGACGCGGGCGCTCATCACCGACTCGGACCTGCCGCGCAAGGCGCGCGAGGGCCGGGTCGCCGACGTGCTGCGCTGCATCGGCTGCAACGCGTGCATCGCGCACTACCACGCCGGCACGCCGATCGCCTGCACGCAGAACCCGCGCACCGGCCGCGAGCTGACGCTCCCGTGGCCGGTGCGTGCGGGCACACGCCGCCGGATCGTGGTCGTAGGCGCGGGGCCCGCCGGGCTCGCCGCGGCCGCGGAGGCCGGCGCCGCCGGGCACGACGTCGTGCTC
>JBOHAK010000182.1:0-2923 GCA_050697795.1 Gaiellaceae bacterium | reverse complement strand
GTGCCGGCGTTCGTCGAGGCCATCGTCTTCCGCCCCCTGGCCGGAGCGAGGAACGCGCTGGTACGCCTGCGGAACGCCGGCCTGGCCCTCGCGTGCGTCTCGAACTGGGACGTCTCGCTCGGCCCCCAGCTCGAGCGCTCCGGCCTCCGCGAACTCTTCGCCGAGATCGTGAGCTCGGCCGAGGCCGGGGCCGCCAAGCCCGACCCGGCCGTCTTCCTGGTCGCGCTCGAGCGACTCGGCGTGCCCGCGGGCCGGGCGCTCCACATCGGCGACGGAGACACCGACTGCGAGGGCGCCGCGGCGGCCGGTCTCGCGTTCGAGCCCGTCCCGCTCGCTACGCTCCCCGAGCGGCTCGGACTCGGCCGCCGATCATGAGCGAGCGCAGGCGAGGTCTCTCCACACGCGCGATCCACACGCCGCCCGGCCGGGACGGGTCCGGGACGCCCGTCGTCGGGCCGATCGTCGCGTCCACGACCTTCTCGTTCGAGCGCGTCGCCGACCTCGGCCGCGTCATCGCCGAGGAAGAGTACGGCTTCACGTACGCGCGGCTTCGGAACCCGACCGTCGAGGAGCTGAACGCGGTCGTCGCCGGGCTGGAGGGCGCCGAGGCGGCGCAGTCCTTCGGCTCCGGCATGGCCGCGATCAGCGCCGCGCTCCACTCGACGCTCGGCGACGGCGACACGCTCCTCCTCCCGCAGCAGCTCTACGGGACGACGTACGGGCTCGCCGAGTCGCAGCTTCGCCCGCGCGGCGTCACCGTCGTCTACCTCGACGTCACGGACGCCACCGCCTGGGAGCGGCCGGCGCGCGTCCGCTACGTCGAGACGATGGCCAACCCGGGCTTCCCGCTCGCCGATCTCGCCGCAATCGCCGCGACGAAGGGAGACGGCCTCCTCATCGTCGACAACACGTTCGCCTCGCCCGCACTCTGCCGCCCGCTCGAGCACGGCGCCGACCTCGTCGTCGAGTCGGCCACGAAGTACCTGAACGGCCACCACGACGTCACTGCGGGCGTCCTCGCCGGCAGCATCGGGCTCGTCGCCGCCGCGCGAGCGCACCAGATCGAGGTCGGGTCGGTCCTCGACCCGTTCCCGGCCTTCCTCGTCCGCCGCGGGCTGAAGACGCTCACCCTGCGGATGGAACGCCACAGCCTGAACGCGCTGGCCGTGGCCCGCTTCCTGGAAGCCCACGCGAAGGTGGAACGCGTGCTCTACGCAGGGATCGAGAGCTACCCGCAGCACGAGCTCGCGCTCCGCCAGCTCGACGACTCGGGCGGCATGCTCGCCTTCGAGCTCGACGGAGGGCGCGAGGCGGGCGAGCGCTTCATGGACGCCCTCGAGCTCTGCGGCCGGGCGACGAGCCTCGGCGGCGTGGACACCGTGCTGCACCACCCGGCCTCGACGAGCCACCGCCAGTACTCGCCCGAGCAGCTCGCCGCCGCCGGCGTCTCACCAGGGCTCCTGCGCCTCTCCGTAGGGTGTGAGGATGCAGACGACCTCGTCGCCGACCTCGACCAGGCACTCGCGCAGGCGTAACCCGGTCCCGCTTGCGATCTGGCTCACGCTCTCGGCGATCCTGGTCGCGAGCGCATTCTGGGCGCAGGGCCAGGATGGGACGACCGAGGACGCGCTCTACGACGCCGACCTCGCCGTCAACGGACTCTTCTTCTACGGGGTCATAGTCGCGGTGAGCCTCCTCCTCGCGCTCGCCTACCGGCGGCCGCTTCGCGCCCTCGGGTTCCGCCGCTTCCGTTTGCGCTGGCTCTGGATCTCGTTCGGGATCGTCGTCCTGACGATCATCGTCGCCCTCGCGCTCGAGCCCGTGCTGCACGGCGGCGAGCAGCAGGGCCTCGCACCCGACGAGTGGCAGCCGGAGCACGCGGCCGCGTTCGTTCTCAACTCGGCGGTCGTCGTCCTGCTCGCCCCGTTCGCCGAGGAGCTCTTCTTCCGCGGCCTCGGCGTGCGCGTGCTCGCGGTCTTCGGCGGTCTCGCCGCGATCCTGGTGTCGGGCGTCGTCTTCGGCCTCGTGCACGGGATCCTCGGCGCGCTCCCGCCCCTCGCGCTCTTCGGCGTCGGCCTGGCCTGGGTCCGCCTCCGCTCGGCGAGCATCTGGCCGAGCTTCATCGCCCACGCCGCCTACAACGGGCTCGGGATCCTCGTCCTCGTGATCGTCTGGGCGACCGACACCCCTGCGTCCTAGCCGGCCCCGTATCCTGAGCGCCCATGCGCCCGAGCGACCCCGAGCGCGACCCCGTCGTCCGCGAGCTGCGGGATCGGATCACGGCGGCCGACCGCGCGCTCCTCGCCGCCGTGAACGACCGCCTCGGACTCGTCCGCGAGCTGCGCGCCCACAAGCTCGAGCAAGGCTGGGACTTCGTCGACCGCCGGCGCGAGGATCACCTCCTCGACGCGCTCGTGCGGGAGAACCCGGGCCCGCTCAGCGAGGCCGGCCTCCGCGAGCTCTTCGCCGACGTCCTCGCGCTCTCGAAGCGCGAGGCCGGCGGCGGTTAGTCCTCCGTCGAGAAGTCCTCGGGCTTGACCTCGTCGAGGAACTTCTTGAACTCCTCGACGACCTCTTCCTCGTTCACGTCCTCGTGCTCGAACTCGATCGCAGACTCCTCGATGACGTCGTCCGCGACGAAGATCGGCGCCCCGGCGCGCACGGCGAGCGCGATCGCGTCGCTCGGGCGGGAGTCGATCTCGAGCTCGGTCCCGTTCACGGCCACGGTGATGAGCGCGTAGAACGTGTTCTCGCGCAGCTCGGTGACCGCGATGCGAGTCACCCGTGCCTCGAGCTGTCCGAGGATCTCGGTGAACAGGTCGTGGGTCATCGGCCGCGGCGTGGCGGCGCCCTGCAGCTTCATGAGGATCGCGGCCGCCTCGGGATGGCCGATCCAGATCGGCAGGAACTTGTTCCCGTCGGC
>JBOHAK010000181.1:0-2092 GCA_050697795.1 Gaiellaceae bacterium | reverse complement strand
AAACGACCTTGAAGCCGGCCTCGGCGAGGTGACGGGCGGCGACGGAGCCTCCCGCTCCGGCTCCGATGACGACAACGTCTGCCTTTTCGCCGTTGCCCGAGATCGAGAACGAGAGCGGCCCGGCCGGCTCGACCGGATCCGGCGGCGGAGCCGGCGTCGAGTTGATGGGCCCTCGCTCGAGCACCGGGTCGAGGAGACCGTCACGCAGGTCGTACTCCGCCTCGTCGGGGAACGGCGGCCGCTTCCCCTGACCCGGGTAGCCGATGCGCTTCCGGACCTTGAGGTTCATGTAGTAGCCGCCGGAGGCGATCTGGGCGAGGGCGGAGAAGCCGTCCGGATCCTCGGCGTGCAGCCGGCGCGCCTCCGCCTCGGGGTCCTTCCCGTCCGCCGCGTCGAGCACCGCGCCGAGCGGTGCCACGAGGTCCGGCCGGGCGGCGAGCGCCCGGTCGAGCCACTTCTCCGCCGAGCCGGCCTCGCTGGCCGCCGGCATCGTGTCCGTTGCCGGGATGAGGACGTCGGCCAGCGCGAAGAACGTCAGGCGCTGCTCGGCGGTCAGGGCCATCGCTAGTTGAAGGCCGGCATGACCTCGTCGTGGATCAGCTGGAGTTGGCCCTTGACGTCGGGCACGCTCACGTCCTTCTGGGTGAACGCCTTGACGATCGCCGGGTCGGTGATGCAGAGGATCATGTGGTTGACGCCCGTGCCCGCGATCTCCTGGATCTTGGCCACGCACTCCTCGGGGCTGCCGGCGATCGAGAGCCGGTCGGCCACCTCGGGCGACGTGAGCTCGAACGCCTTGTCGAGCTCGCCCTTTCCGAGCGCCTCGACGATCGGCGCCATGTCGGCCGGGTCGATTCCGTGCCGCTCGAGCTGCTCGTGCGGCATCGAGGAGATGTAGAAGGCGACCATCGTCCGCGCCGTCCGCTTGGCCTCGTCCGAGTCGGGCGCGCAGACGATCACGCACCAGGCGCCAATGTCGAGGTCAGCCACGTTCTTGCCAGCCTTTTCGGCGCCGGCCTTCACGTTCTCGACGAGGTACTCGTAGGCCTCCTTCGAGTAGCTCAAGGCGTGGTGGCAGCCGTCGGAGAGCTCGCCCGCCGCCTGGAACGACTTCGGCCCGCGCATGGCGCCGAAGATGAGCGGCACGCGCTCCTGAACCGGCCGGGCGAAGGTGAAGAGGCCCGAGTACTTGTAGAAGTCGCCGTCGTAGGTGATGGCGCCGTCGTCGAGGAAGGTGCGCATGACGTGGTGCGCCTCCTTGACCCGCGAGAGCGGCTTCATCTTCGACCAGTCCATGTGGTACTGGCTGAGTAGGCCGAAGTTTCCGATCGAGAAGACACACTCGGTGCGCCCGCCCGTGACCTCGTCGAGGGTCGCGAGCGCCTGGACGACGAGCGTGGGCTCGCGCAGGCCGATGGGCGTCAGGTTGGGGCCGAAGCGGATGTTCTTCGTCTTGTCCGCCGCGTGCGCGAAGAGCACCCACATGTCCTTGTGCCACGTCTCGTCGACGGAGTAGACGGCGTAGTAGCCGAGCTCGTCGGCCCTCTTGATCATGTCGACCGAGTCCTTGATCGGATAGTCCGGAAGCGTCACGTAGCTGAACTTCATCCCTGCTCGCCCTCCTCCGCCTCGATTTCCGCCAGAAGCTCCTCGCCGGACAGGACGCTGTCGGCGAAGTGGTCGTGCATCCACGCCAGGTGCTCCCACCGGCTTTCGACGATGCGCAGCGTGTCCCAGGCCGGGATGTCCTGCTGCGGCGTGTGCTCGGTCATGAGCGCCGGGTCGACCTCGTAGATGTGCTCGAAGCGCATCACGACGTCCTCCTTGATGCGCTGCGCCTCGGGCGGCCTCTGCGCCGCCAGCCTGAAGCCGATCACGCCTCCTCCTCGTACGCCTCGTCGAGCAGGTACTTGCCCGGGTTCATGATGTTGTTCGGGTCGAGCGACCGCTTGATCGTCTTCATCCCGTCGAAGCCGCCGCCCAGCTCGAGCGGGACGAGGTCGACCTCGCCCTCTCGGCACGAGCCGTGGCAGGCCGAGATGGAGCCGCCGTGCTCGATGGCCACGCGGGCGATCTCCCGCTTGGCCTCCAC
>JBOHAK010000180.1:0-22649 GCA_050697795.1 Gaiellaceae bacterium | reverse complement strand
TAGCGATGCAGGAAGCCGGCCTCGACCGCCAGGAGTGGGAGACGGAGTGGGCGGCGCTCGAGCCGCTCGTGATCGACTCGCCGGCCGAGGCGCTGCCGGAGCTCGACCGCCTCGTCGGGCGCATGCTTGGCGCGGAGGAGGGCTTCGACCCGGACGTGTTGGCCGGCTACCGCGCGGGGCACGACATCGCGACTCGGGCCGATCGCGGCGACGACATCGATCCTGCCGAGATCGGGCAGGCGGTCGGCCTTTTCCGCGAGCTTTACGAGCATCTCGTCGCGCGGCGGTCGCCGGAGCTCTAGGACTCGAGCAAGCCGTATCCCGCGTAGCGACCGCGAAGCTACGATGCGGCCGCTCGATGCCGGAACGGTTCGACACGACCCTCCAGGTCGAAGGGCGCACCGCGACCTTCTTCGAGGTGCCGCTGGATGTGCCCGAGATCTTCGGCCGGGCGAGGCCGCCCGTGCGGGTCACTATCGGAGACCACACGTACAGGAGCACGATCGCCGTCTACGGCGGCCGCTACTTCCTCCCGCTCAACCGCCAGAACCGCGAGGCCGCCGGCGTTGCGGCAGGCGAGCGGGTGACCGTCGAGCTCGAGGCCGACCTCGAGGAGCGGACGGTCGAGGTCCCCGACGACCTTCGCGCCGCGCTCGATGGGGACGACGAGGCACGCGGCGCCTTCGAGTCCCTCTCGTACTCCCACCGCAAGGAGTACACGGACTGGATCGTCGAGGCCAAGCGCGACGACACGCGCCGGCGCAGGATCGCGAAGACGCTCGAGCGCCTCCGCGCAGGCAACACCCGTTGAGCTAGACGGCTCTCCTGCGCTCCACGACGGAGCCGTCCTTCTCATGGACGATCAGATCCGCGCCGTTTTCCTCCGCCTGCGCTTGGGCCGCTCTCTCAGCTCGCACCTTCTTGTCGTGTCGAGAGGCGGCGCCGGCGGCGCCCTCGACGTCAACTGCCCATTTCTCGACGTCCTCGCGATAGGTGATGTGTGCGTCGCCCTCAGCCACTGCCCCGCCTCCTTTCCTGGTCCGCCAGCATCGGGCGCGCCGCGGCCGCAGAGCGGCGCGCCCGGTCGTTGCCCAACTCAAAGAGACTGTCGTTCGATCCTTCCGCACACGTGCCGTTCCTCCCTTCGCTGCAAGAGGCACGGCCATCCTCTCCCGCTGCGGAAACCTGCTTCTTCCCGTCCCGGTCGCCGCAGAAACCAGGCGGGCCGATGCCTAGGCGGCGGCGCCGAGGCCTTGCAATGAGCCCTCCTTGTCGTCGTCGTGGACGGTCGCTCCTGCACGCCCGCGAAGGCGCGCCCGCACCGCCTCCAAGAGCTCCGCATCCCGTTCGTCCTCTTCCTGCTCGAGGCGATCCCAAAGATCGCTGGCGCCCTCACCCCACATTGCTGACCCCCGTCCTCGGTTGATCCTTCGCGCTTCAGATACCCGCAGGAGAGGAAGGCCGAAACAGCTAGCGGAACGAGTTGTACTGCGTGCTGTTCGCCTTGGCCGTCCCGCCCTGCCTGATGGGCACGCCGACCTTCTCCACGCTCGAGCACGTGCCGCCGCGACCGTCGGAGACCCTGTAGACGATCCGGTACACACGCCCGTTGCCCTTCGGAGCTCGCTCCGCTCGAAGCTTGATCTGATGCGCCTTTCCGGAAACGCGCTGGGCGTCGGGCGATCGGTCTCCGGGGCCGCTGACCAGCTTCGTCTTCTCATCCTGGGTCACTGCCGTGATCGCGAACGTGAGCGTGTCGCCGTTCGCATCGGTTGCGCCCGAGAGCGCGACGAGGACGAACGCGCGCTGCGGGGACCAGAGCTTCGTCTTCGACGGAACGATGTTCGCGCAACCGGGCGCCACATTCGGCTGCCGGACGGTCACAGACACGAGCCCCTGGTCGGTAAGCAGGCCATCCGAGACCTCGTAGGTGAAGCTGTCTGCGCCGAGGTAGCCCGGGTCGGGCGTGTAGGTGCAGAGCCCGGTGGTCGCGTTGCACGTGACGGCCCCGTGGTCGGGATCGCTCGGCGTGACGACCGTGAGCGTGTCGCCGTCGATGTCGGTGTCACCGACGAGCACGCTGACGTTGCCGGGCATATCCATGTCCGTCATCAGGCTGTCGTCGTCGGCCACCGGCGCGTCGTTGACGCCCGTGACGGTGACCGAGACGGAGCCGGTGTCCGTCCCGCCGTTCCCGTCGCTGACCGTGTACGTGAACGTGTCGGCGCCCGTGTAGTTGAGCGCGGGCGTGTACGTGCACGTGGTTGCATCGCAGGAGGCGGTGCCGTGGGCACCGTTCGTCGAGCCCGTCACGGAGAGGGAGTCGCCCTCGAGATCGGTGTCGTTCGGGAGGACGTCGACCTGGCCCGCGGTCTCCTCCGGGGTCGACAGCGAGTCGTCGACCGCGAGCGGGGCGTCGTTGCCGGGGAGCACCGTGACGGTGACCGTCCCGGTGTCCGACTTGCCGCGGCCGTCCGAGACCGTGTAGTCGAAGGAGTCCGGCCCGTTGTAGTTCGCGCTCGGCGTGTACGTGCAGACCCCGCCCGCGGCGCAGGAGACCGTGCCGTGGGCCGCCGTCGGTGCCGACGTCGACACGCTCAGGGTGTCACCGTCGACGTCCGAGTCGCCGACCAGCACGTTGGTCGCGCCGGCGGTGTCCTCGAGCGTGGAGATCGCGTCGTCGTCGGCCACCGGTGGAGTGTTCTCCGGCGTGACGGTGATGTTCACCGTCGCCGTGTCCGTGCCGCCGTGCCCGTCGGAGATCGTGTACTGGAACGAGTCCGGCCCGCTGTAGTCCGCGACCGGGGTGTAGCTGCACCCGCCGCCGCCCAGGCAGGCGACGGTGCCGTGCGAGGCGGCCGGGGAGAGCGTCGTGACGAGCAGCGTGTCGCCGTCGATGTCGACGTCGTTCGTGCGCACGTTGAGCGAGCCCATCTGGTCCTCCGAAGTGACGAGCGAGTCGTCGACCGCGTTCGGGAGGTCGTTCACGGGCGTCACCGTGACCTCGACATTGGCCGTGTCCGTCCCGCCCTGGCCGTCGGTGATCGTGTACGAAAAGGTGTCGAAGCCCTCGAAGTTCGGTTCCGGCGTGTAGGTGCAGATGCCGCCGACCGTGCACGACACCGTGCCGTTGCCGGCTGTCGGCTCGAGCGTCTCGACGGCGAGCGGGTCGCCGTCGTCGTCGGTGTCGTTGGCGAAGACGTCGACGCTGTCCGACGTGTCCTCGGCGAGGGTGAGCGCGTCGTCGCTCGCGCTCGGCTCCTCGTTCGTCGGCACGACCTCGACGGCGACGTCCCCGACGTCCGTGCCGCCCTGGCCGTCGGACACCGTGTATGTGAACGAGTCGGCGCCGGAGAAGTCCGGGTCGTTGGGGATGTAGACGCAGTCGGATCCGCTGCAGCTCACGGAGCCGTTCGCGCCGTCGGTCCAGTCCTCGATCGAGAGCGGGTCGCTGTCGGGATCGGTGTCGTTTTCGAGGACGTTCGTGCTGCCCGCCGTCCCCTCAGCCGTGTTGAGCTCGTCCGGGTTGGCTACCGGAGGCTCGTTCGCGCCTTCGTCCGCGAGCGTGACCTGCGCCTGGATGCCGACCACGAGCGTGAAGCCCACGGCAAGGACGGCAACGCGCGCGAGGAGGCTGATGGAGGGCATGTGTCGTGAGATCCCGTGTCCGCAGGCTGTCGAGGTCGCGCGGCCGCGCGCGTGCAATTAGATGTCGGACGGCGCGGGCGACTCCATGAGGCCCCAGATGAGGGTTTGAAGGAGAGCTCGGGAGAGGGCCGAGGCCCTCCCCCGATGTCCCCGTGGTCGCTAGCCGGTGCGAGCGGCCTCGACCACCTCTTCCTCGGGCGAGAAGGAAGTCTCGACCTCGAGCTGTTCCTCGCCCCGGAAGATCGTGATGCCCACGACCGCCCCGGTCGCGAGCGTCGGATCGCCGTTCTCGTTGAACGAGAAGTCGCCGAGGAATCCGTCCGTCACCTCGGTCGCGAAGAGTTGCTCGATCACGCCCGCGCGCGTGTAGTCGGACCTCGCGATCGCGTCGAGGGTGATCTGAGCCGCCTGCGCGCCGTAGACGCCGTAAGGATCGACGGGCTCGTCGCCGATCCTCGTCGCGAACTCTTCGATGAACTCCTGGCCGGCCGGCCCGAACTCTTCGATGGGCACCCCGGCGACCGAGAAGAAGGCACCGCGCGTGTTCTCGACACCGGACTCGTCGATCGAGCTCTGCTGGGTGAACCCGTCGGGCATGTAGAGCTTGACGGTCTCGTTGTCGCCCAGAACCTCGACTTTGTCCTTGATCACCTGGGCGCCGTTCTCGTCGGTGAGGCCGCCGAGGAACACTCCGTCAGCGCCGGACTGGCCGATCTTCCGCATGAGGGCCTCGTAGTTCGACGCTCTGGGATCCCAGGCCTCGAAGCCGACGACCTCGATGCCGAGGTGTTCGGCGGCGCCCCGGACGTTCGTCGCCACCCCGAGCCCATAGGCCTCTTTGTCGTTCAGGACGTACAGCTTCGTCGTTCCCTGCTCCTGCATGAACTGAGCGAGGGCTGCGCCCTGGTAGGCGTCGTGCGCGACCACGCGGACGTAGTTGCGCGTGCCGGCGGGGTAGTACTTGTCCGGCTCGTCGTCCGCGCAGCCCGGTCCGCCCTCGGTCAGGCAGACGTAGGTGTTCGCCGGGGAGATCATGGCGAGACCGCCGCCCGGCGCCTGGTTGAGCACAGGGATCTCGATCTGTGCGCAGCCCGAGTTGAACGTGCCGATCACCGCCAGGAGCGTGGGGTTCTCGGCATAGGCGTTCGCGTTCTGGCTGCACTTGCCCGGATCCCACTTCGCGGCCTGAGCCGTCGCGTCGTCGCAGGACTGAAAGCCGACGTTGACCGCGCCGGCCTTCCACCCCGCCGAGTCGAGCACCTGGCGGATCGCCTCCACGATCTGAAGGGTCTGTGTCCGCGAGGACCCCTGCAGCACCATGTCGGAGGCGATCAGGACCTCCGGATCGCCCTCGCCCTCGTACTCGATGTCGGTACAGGCCGCCGACGGCAGCGGCGTCGGCTCCGGGAGCGCCGCGCCGCCTTCCGCGTCGGTCGCGCCCGTGCCCTCCCCCGCGCTACCGCCGTCGTCCCCTCCGCAGCCCGCCGCCGCGAGCGCCAACGCGCCGGCGAGGAGCGCGGTCAGGGCCAGCATCGTGCTTCGTTTCACCACCGAATCTCCTCCTCTCACCCGATTGAGGCGCCCGGGGGCTCTAACTCGCGACGGCCCCCGTTCGTCGGAACTCTCTAAGCGCCGTTGGAAGGCTCTCCCACGCAGGCAAACGGGGGCGAAAAACGGAGCAAACGCGGAGCAAAGGGGAAGCTGGTGTCAGGTTCTCGCTGCTCGGGTCGCTCGAGGCCCGGTTCGACGGCGAGCCGCTTCCGCTCGGCGGCGCGAGGCAGCGCTCGCTGCTCGCGCTTCTGCTCCTGCACGCCAACGAGTCGGTCTCGCGCGAGCGACTGATCGCAGGTGTATGGGGCGCCGAGCGCCCGAGCTCGGTCGGCGCCGCCCTGAACGTCCACCTGTCCAAGATCCGCAAACTCCTCGCAGCTGCGGGCACGGACGTGACCCTGGTGACCGAGCTGCACGGCTACGTCCTCCGGATCGACCCCGAGCGGCTCGACCTACACCGCTTCGAGCGGCGAATCCGCGAGGGGCGGCAGGCGCTGGCGGCCGGACGCCACGAGGAGGCCGCCGCGGCCCTCGACCGGGCGCTCGCACTCTGGCGCGGGCCGCCGCTCGCCGAGCTCGAGCTCGACGCCTCCGTCGATGCAGCGCTCGGTCGCCTCGGCGAGCTGCGCCTGTCCGCGCTCGAGGACCGCTTCGAGGCGGGGCTCCTGGTCGGCCGGCACACCGAGCTGGCCGCGGATCTCGAGGAGTTCGTCCGCGAGCATCCCCTGCGCGAGCGGGCCCGGGCCCAGCTCATGCTCTCGCTCTATCGGGGCGGCCGTCAGTCGGAGGCCCTCCACGCCTACCGCGACGTACGGCTGCTGCTCGCGGAAGAGCTGGGGCTCGACCCGGGCCCCGAGCTCCAGCGCCTCGAGAAGGCGATTCTCGTTCACGACGCGTCGCTGATCCCGTCAGAGCCGCGCCGGCTCCTCCGAACCGGCCGTTCCCACCGGCGCCCATTCGTTATCGCCGTGGCCCTCGCCGCGGGGGCGCTGTTGGCGCTCGGCGGAGGCGGCCCTGGCACGCGGGCAACCGAGCCACTCGCGGAGCTTGTCCTCGCACACGCGAGCGACGTTGCAGTCATCCAGCCCGGCACGAACAGGATGGTGGCCCGCGTGCCGGTCGGCTCCAGCCCCGCCCTCATCCGCGAGGGGGACGGCTCCGTCTGGGTGGCTGATCAGGTCGACCTCACCGTGACCGAGATCGACCTCGAGAGCCGCCACGTCCTGCGCACGGTCGGCATCGGTTTCCGGCCCGACGACCTGGCCGCGCGCAACGACACCGTCTGGGCCTTCGACAAGGAGGAACGAGTGCTCGCGAGGCTCGGCGAGGAGCAGACCTGGGACCGCTTCGAGCACCCCGACTTCACCGAGGTCGAGCGGATCGCGGTCGACGACCACGCGGTCTGGCTCGCGGGTGGAGCGCGGCTGATCCGCGTCGACCCTGCCTCCGGTGAGGTCGTCCGCAACGTGTCCATGCCGGCCCAGGTCGACGGCGTCGCGGCCACCGGCGACGACGTGTGGGCCGTGAGCAGCACCACGGCGGCAGTCCTCCGCATCGACCCGCGCACGGCCGAGATCCGAGAGCGGATCCCCATGGCCGGCGACTCCAGCCACCAGGCGCTCACGATCTCAGCCGACGCCAACTTCATTTGGGTCCTGAATGGCGACACGGCCACGGTCGTCAAGATCGACCCCGGCCTCCACGACGTCGTGGAGACCTACAGGCTCGGCGTGGGCCGCGGATCGCTCGCGCTCGCGGCCGGCGAGGGAGCCGCCTGGGTCAGCAACGCCTTCGACCGGACCGTAACCCGAATAGACGGCAGAACGAACGAGGTCGCCTCGATTGCCATCAGCGCCTACTCCAGCCCGAAGGACGTCACCGTCGCGGGCGGGCTCGTGTGGGTGAGCGTCGCCGACGACCGAGCCCCGCGCTAGGCGGCGGAGCGGCCATGTCAGCTCCGGGCGTAGGGCTCTGAGACGTATTTGGGCACGACCATCGCCCAGGCGTTGAGCACGAGCTCGCGCATCTCCTCCTCGTCGATCGCGTCCAGCCGCACGCAACCCAATGGAAGCGCATGTCGGACTCGCCGGGGAGCATGAACTTCTCCGGCTCGTTCTCGACGAGCGCCCGGCGCCAGTCCTTGGGAAAGCCGAAGCCCATGACCTTCTCGTCGCGCGACAAGGCGACGAAGACGATCTGCCCGACTCGGAACTTCACGCGGCCGCGTACGAGGGCCTCGCTGCTGCGAGGAAGCGTGACCGCAAACGCGCGAACCTCGTCGATCGTCACCACGGCAGGTCAGCGTCAGGATACGAGCCGGTGCGGGGTGCGCATCGTCAGCCCTCGTGTCGGTCGGGAAACGATCACACGTCGGTCGTCGAGAGAGCGACGACCCGCTCGAAGCGGTCGCGGAAGAGCCGCTGCGCGAGCCAGGTCACGACCAGGCCGACCAACCCGCTGACGACGAAGGGCACGGCGAACCACGAGGGCCGCGTGGCCCCGTAGACCGCGATCGCGAGGGAGAGGGCGAAGCTCGACCAGGAGACAGCCCAGTCCTCGAGGTCGAACGCGCTTCGCCGCCGGCCGTCCTCGACGGGCAGGTTCCGCGTCCGCTCGACGAAGTCCTCGTAGGCGGCGAGCGGAGCGAGGGCCGGGTCGTTGCGGCTCGCGGTGTAGAGAAAGCGTCCGACGACGAGGATCCGGAGCGAGAGATGCCGGCAGAGCAGATCGACGTAGACGCACACCGGCGGGATCGCGCAGAGAACGAGATCGGCGTTCCGCAGTCCCTCGGAGCCGGCGAAGCCGAGACCGGCGGCGCCGAGGCCTCCGACCAGCGCCAGCTTCCACTTCAGCAGGTCGGAGCGGATCGTCTGGGCCTGGAGGATCTCCTGTCGCAGCGTTTCCATCGCGTGGCTCGTCGGCCCGAACGATGAACGAAGATCGCGATCGCCGCCGGGTCGCCGGGTGCGGATACCCGCACCGTTGAAAGCCGGATAGCAACATTCTCGCCTCGTTCGGCCGCTGCGACAGTGGGCTTCGTTGGCCATCACCAATCCGAGCGTTTCGCTCCCAGAGAGGACCGGCATGACCACGATTCGCACTGCAGACGAGACAACCGGAGTCGGCGGTCTTCGCGACCTGATCGACGGACACGTCGTCCTGCCCGGCGAGGACGGCTGGGACCTCGCACGGCAGGCCTGGAACCTCGCCGCCGATCAGCGTCCCGTGGCCGTCGTCTTCGCCGAGACGGCTGGCGACGTCGCCGCGGTGGTGGATCACGCGCGCGTGCGCGGCCTCCGCGTGACGACGCAGGCGACGGGCCACTTCGCGGGCTCGCTCGACGGCTTCGAGGACACGATCCTGGTCAAGACATCCCGGATGCGCGGGCTCGAGATCGACCCCGAGGCGCGCACGGCGCGCGCCGAGGCCGGCGTCCTCTGGGAGGAGGTCGTCGTCGCTGCGGGCGAGCACGGGCTCGCGGGTCTCGCGGGCTCCTCGCCGGACGTGGGCGTCGTCGGCTACACCCTCGGCGGCGGTCTCGGCTGGCTCGCCCGTCGCCATGGCCTCGCGGCGAACAGCGTCGCCGCCGTCGAGCTCGTGACCGCCGACGGGTGCATCGTGCGCACCGATCGCGATACCGAGCCGGACCTCTTCTGGGCAGTGCGCGGCGGCGGTGGGAGCTTCGGCATCGTGACCGCGATCGAGTTCTCGCTCTATCCGGTCGCGGAGGTCTACGCCGGCGTTCTGTTCTTCCCCTTCGAGCGTGCCGCCGAGGTGCTGAACGCCTGGAGCGAGTGGGTCGAGGACACGCCCGAGGAGATCACCTCCGCCGGTCGGCTCATGCAGTTCCCGCCCATCCCGGACATTCCGGAGCCGGTGCGGGGCCGCTCCTTCGTCATGGTCGAGGCGGCCTACATCGGAAGCGAGGAGGACGGCGCCGAGCAGCTCCGGCCGCTCCGCGAGCTCGGCCCGGAGATGGACACCTTCGCGATGATCCCGGCCGCCGAGCTCCGCTTCCTGCACATGGACCCACCCCAGCCGGTGCCGAACGCGGGTGACGGCATGGCCCTCGCCGAGCTCACGCCGGCGGCCGTCGACGCGCTCGTCGCCGTCGCCGGTCCGGGCTCCGGCTCCCCGCTCCTCTCCGTCGAGCTGCGCCAGCTCGGCGGCGTCCTGGCGGCTGAGCGGCCCGAGCACGGCGCCGTGGGCCAGCTCGACGCGGGCTTCGCGCTCTTCGGGGTGGGCATGGCGCTCGACCCGGAGATGAAGGCCGCGGTCAAGGTGCACGCGCAAACCGTGAAGGACGCCCTGGCGCCCTGGGCGGCCGCCCGCGGCTACTTCAACTTCTCCGACCATCCCATGGACGGCCAGAGCCTCTATCCGCCGGCGACGTACCTCCGCCTCCAGGACGTGAAGGCGGCCTACGACCCGGGCGAGCTCTTCCGGGTGAGCCACCCGATCCGCCCCGCGGCCGCGTAAGAGGCTCCGGCAGTAGCGTTCCGGGCGTGCGCATCACGCTCGTCCGGAACGCGACCCTGCTCGTGGAGCTGGCCGGCCGCCGCCTCCTCGTCGAGCCGATGCTCGACGACGCGGGCGCGCGGCCGCCGGTGGAGGACTCGCCGAACCCGCGGCGCAACCCGCTCGTGCCGCTGCCGCTCCCGGCCGAGGAGATCGTCCGCGGCCTCGACGGCGTCGTCGTCACGCACCTCCACAGGGACCACTTCGACGAGACCGGCGAGCGGCTCGTCCCGCGCGACGTGCCGGTCTTCTGCCAGCCCGCGGACGAAGAGCGGCTCGCCGGGCTCGGCCTGGACGCGCGGGCTGTGGCGGACGAGCTCGACTGGGACGGTCTCCGGCTCGTGCGCACCGCGGGACGGCACGGACACGGCGAGCTCGTCGAGGCGCTCGGCCCGGTGAGCGGCTTCGTCCTCGACGGTCTGTATCTCGCCGGGGACACGGTGTGGTGCGCGGAGGTGGAGGAGGCCATCGAGCGGCACAGGCCGCGCGTTGCAGTCGTGAACGGGAGCGGCGCGTGCTTCGTCGAGGGCGGCCCGCTCGTGATGACGACCGCGGACGTGCGCGAGGTGGCGGACCGGGTCCCCACCGTCGTCGTCGTGCACCTCGAGGCGATCGACCACTGCCTGGAGACGCGGGCCGAGGTGCGAGCCGCGGTGCCCGGAGCGCTCGTGCCCGAGGACGGCGAGACGATCGAGCTGGGGGACGACGGATAGCGCCGCGGGCCGCGTTGCGGATTCGTTGCGATCCCGGCACGCTCTCTGCACACCCCGCGCGCCACGCGCGCGCTTTTCGGCAGTAGCCTCGTAGGCGGGTGGTGGGCTGGGGTGCCCCGAAGAGTTAACACGCGAGGCTCGCCGCCGCCCCGCGTGTCGGGCGGCGGCGCCGAAAAGCGCTAGCCTCGTGACCGTGGGCGCCGAGAGCGACACGCTCGTCTTCGTCCCGGCCTGGAACGAGGAGGCGAACCTCCCGGCCGTGCTCTTGGAGCTCGCCGCGGGCCTGCCCGGCGCCGACGTCCTCGTCGTCGACGACGGCTCCACCGACGGCACGGCGCGCGTCGCGCACGAGCAGGGCGCCGCGGTCGTGAGCTTCGAGGAAAATCGCGGGCTCCCGTACGGGGTCGCCGCCGGGTACGCCTACGCCTCCGAGCACGGGTACGCGCTCTGCGGGCGGGTCGATGCGGACGGCCAGCACCCGGTCTCCGAGCTGGCGCGGCTCCTCGAGCTCGTGCGCGGGGACGCGTGCGACGTCGCGGTCGGCTCGCGGTTCGTCGCCGGCGACGGCTACGAGGCCTACCGCTACCGGCCGAGCCCGGCGCGCATGCTGGGAACGAGCCTTCTGCGCCGCGCGATGGGGGTCACGCTCGGGCGCCCCTTCGGCGACGCGACGAGCGGCATGTACGCCGTGAACGCGAGAGCCATGCCGATCCTCTCGCGCCCCTACGGGACGGGTGCCCCCGAGGTGGAGGGTCTCCTGCGGCTGCAGGACGCGGGTCTCCGCGTGGAGGAGGTCCCCGTGAACATGCGCGAGCGCGCGAGCGGTGAGTCGAAGCTCGCCGGCAAGAAGGCCGCCCTCCTCGTCGTGACCGTCGTCGGGACGCTCCTGGCATACCGGCGGCTGCGCCGTTCGCCGTAGAAGACCGCGGACAGGGCCGTCGGGGTGTGCTAGCGTCTTACATATGTGTTTGACTCTTAGGCGCGCGTGAGAACCCGTCACGGACGCGGCGCCCGCTGTCGCGCCTACGTCCGCCCCGGGCACTGGCGGGTCCACGCGCGCGTCGAGCGCTTCGTCGAGCCGGCCCTCCTCCTCCTGCTCCGCGAGCGCGCGATGCACGGATACGAGCTGATCGAGCGGCTGCCCGAGCTCGCCGGCGACGACGTCCGGGTCGACGTGGGCAACCTCTACCGGATCCTGCGCGCGCTCGAGGAGGAGGGCCTCGTGACCTCCGAGTGGAGTGCCGACCTGCCCGGCCCGGCGAAGCGCACCTACGAGCTCACCGAGGCGGGGACGCGCCTTCTCGACCAGTGGGCCGAGTCCCTGCGCTCGGCCCGACAGGTGATCGACGGGTTTCTCGCCCGCTACGAGCACGAGGGGAGGTGAACGATGCATCGTCACCATCGACGCGGCGGCCGGCGCTACGGCCACGGCCTGCACGGCCGGCGCTTCCCGAACCGCGAGGAGTGGCTCCGCGCGCTCGAGGAGCACCAGCGCGATCTCGAACAGGAGATCGCGGACGTCGCCGACCTCATCCGACGGCTGAAGGACCAGCCCGCCGAGACGGCCGAGGTATAGCTAGCCGGGCAGGAGGGTGTGCGCGCCGCCCAGGCGCTCCGCCGCCCAGGCGCGCCACTCCTCCGCCAGCTCGGGCGCCCTCAGGAGCTCGGCGCAGCGCGCGCGGTCGCCGTGGTAGATCCGGGCGACGTCGCCGATCGTGAGCCCGTGCCCGGGGCGGTGGACGACCTCGACGGCGTCGCCGGTCCCGACCTCGCCCTCGGCCACGATGCGGAGATATGCGCCGGGCCGGCCCGCGGCCGCGAACCAGACCGGGAAGTCGGGGTCGTCCATGCGCGCGCCGATCTTCCAGCAGGGCGTCCGCGGCTGCGCGACCTCGAGGAGGGCCGAGCCGATCGCCCAGCGCTCGCCGACGACGGCCGCCGTCACGTCCAGACCCTCCAGGGTCAGGTTCTCGCCGAAGGTCCCCGGCTCCAGCGGGCGATCGAGCTCCCGGGACCACCAGTCGTAGTCCTCGTCCGCGTACGCGTAGACCGCCTTGTCCGGCCCGCCGTGGAAGCGGCGGTCGGCCTGGTCGTCGCCGGCCAGGTTGACGCCTGCCAGCGGGACGCGGCCCTCGACCGGCGCCTTCCAGATCGCGGTCGTCGCCAGCTTGCCGAGCCACTCGATCTCGCGCGGGCCGCCGAGGTTGACGGAGACCAGGGAGGGCATCCGGGCAACGTTAGCCGCTGGCCTCTTCCCAGGGTCCGGGCCCGACGCTACGATCCGGGCAGTGGAAGGCATCGCCCTCTACATCGCGTTCCTCGTCCCGCCGCTCGTCGTGGGCCTCGCCGTGCAGGCCTGGCTGAAGCGCACCTTCGCGAGAAACGCGGCGGTGGAGGTCGTGAACGGCATGTCCGGCTCGCAGATCGCGCGCGCCGTGCTCGACGCGAACGGGCTCCACGAGGTGCCCGTGAGCCAGTCCCCGGGCGGGCCGCTCTCCGACCATTACGACCCGCGCAAGCGCGCCGTCTTCCTGTCGGAGCCCGTTTTCGCGGGGCACTCGGTGAGCTCGTCGGCGGTCGCGGCGCACGAGGTCGGCCACGCGATCCAGCATGCGGAGGCCTACACGTTCATGCAGCTCCGCTCGGCGCTCTTCCCGGCGGTCGCCTTCGCTTCGAGCGCCTGGATGTGGCTGCTCCTCGGCGGCTTCTTCCTGAACCTGCTCGGGCTCGTCTACGTGGCGATCGCCCTCTACGCGGTCGCCGTCCTCTTCCACTTCGTGACCCTGCCGGTCGAGTTCGACGCGTCGCGGCGGGCGGGAGTCCAGCTCCGGGAGCTCGGCCTCGTCACGACGGGCGAGGGCGCGGGCGTCCGCAAGGTCCTGAACGCTGCCGCGCTCACGTACGTGGCGGGCGCCCTGGCCGCGCTCACCCAGCTTCTCTACTACGTCCTCGTCTTCCTGGGCGACGACTAGGCGAGCGGCACCAGCCGCGTCCCCGTCGCCTTGAAGCTGGCGACAACCTCGTCACCGGGGCGCAGCGCGAGGCGCTCGGCGGAGGCGGCCGTGATCTCCGCCGTGAGCGGCCCGATGCGGACGCGGACGCGGTTGGCGACCGGGACCATGCTCGCGATCGGCGCTGCGAGGTGGTTCTGGGCCGAGTCGACCGGCGCCTCCCGGGCGACCGCCACCTCCCACGGGTAGACGACCGCGCCGACGTGCCCTTCGAGCCGGTCGGTGGAGAAGATCCGGGCGCCGCCGTCCAGGCTGACCTCCGTGAGCCCGCCGCCGCCGGGGCGCGCGACGCCGCGCAGCAGGTTGCCGCCCGTGAAGTCGGCGACGAAGGGGCTCGCGGGCGTCGCGACGAGCTCCGCCGGCGAGCCGACCTGCACGATCCGGCCCTCGACGATGACGCCCACGCGGGGCGCGAGGGCGGCCGCATCCTGGAAGTCGTGGGTGACGAGCAGGGTCGGGAGCCTGAGGCGCGCGAGCACCTCCCCGAGCTCCGCGCGCACGTGCGCGCGCGTGTGAGCGTCGAGCGCCGTGAGGGGCTCGTCGAGCAGGAGGACGGACGGATCGCGGGCGAGCGCGCGCGCGAGGGCGACACGCTGGCGCTCCCCGCCGGACAGCTCGTCGGGGCGCGCGCCGGCGAGCGCGCCGATGCCGAACGCCTCCATCAGATCAGCGGCGCCGTCGCGGCCGCCGTAGGCGACGTTCTGCGCCACGGTCATGTGCGGGAAGAGGGCGTACTCCTGGAAGACGAGGCCCACCGACCGGCGCTCGGGCGGGACGTGGGTCCCGGCGTCGGAGTCGAACCAGGGCTCGCCGCCGAGCGCGACGCGTCCGCGCTCGGGTCGCAGGAGCCCGGCGACCGCGCGCAGGACGCTGGTCTTGCCGGCGCCGGAGGGCCCGACGAGCGCGACCGTCTCGCGCCCGACGTCGAGACCTAGCTCGACGCGGAAGGAGCGGAGCGGATGAGAGAGGCGGACGTGAAGCGAGTCCACGAGGGCAGGAGCTTGACCGAGAGGAGGACGGTGAGGCTGACGAGGACGAGCAGCGCTCCGATGGCGACGGCGATGTCAGGGTTCAGGTCGAGCTGCGCGTAGATGGCCAGCGGCATGGTCTGGGTGACGCCCTGGAGGCTGCCGGCGAACATGATCGTCGCGCCGAACTCGCCCGTGCCGCGCGCCCAGGCGAGCGCCGAGCCGGCGCCGAGACCGGTGGCCGAGAGCGGCAGGGCGATCCGCCAGAACGTGCGCCCCGGACTCGCCCCGAGCGTGCGCGAGGCGTCGATCAGCGTCCGGTCGACCGTCTCGAAGGAGGCGATCGCCTGGCGGATGTAGAAGGGCGCTGCCACGAAGGCCACCGCCAGGACGACCGCCGTCTGCGTCAACGGGATCTGGATCCCGAAGGCGTAGAGCGACTCTCCCAGCAGCCCGCGCCGGCTGAAGAGGGCGAGCAGGGCGATGCCGGCGACCGCCGGGGGGAGGACGAGCGGCAACTCGACGAGCGTGACCAGCACCCCGCGGCCTCGGAACCGCCTCGTCGCCAGGAAGTAGGCGGCGGGCGTTCCGAGGAGGAGGACGAAGAAATGGGCGATCAGGCCGGTCTTCAGGCTCACCCACAGAGCGTCGAGGGCGACGTCGGACGAGAGCGCGTCGAAGAGCTCGCTGGGCGAGATGCGAACGAAGAGTGCCAGGACGGGGAGGACCAGGAAGGCAAGTGCGAGTCCTGCCGCGACGGCGAGGCACCCGTCGAACGCGCGTCTCACGGTAGCCCGAAGCCGGCGTCGGCGAGCGCCCGCTGTCCGTCCTCGCCGAGCACGAGCTCGACGAATGCCGCGGCCGCGTCCTGGTTCTCCGAGTCGACGACGATCGCGATCGGGTACTTCACGACCGCCTGCGCCTCCTCCGGCAGCTCGATCGCCTGCACGTCGTCCCCGGCCGCGGTCGCGTCCGTCACGTAGACGAAGCCCGCGTCGGCAGCGCCGGACGTGATCTTCCCGACGACGCCTTTCACGTCCTCCTCGTTGGAGACCACCTTGTCGAGGACGTTCGCCGCTCCCATGTTCTCCAGCACCGTGCGCGTGTAGTCGCCGATCGGCACGCCCTCCGCGCCGACGACGAGCTTCACGCCCGCGGCCCGCAGGTCGTCGACGGACTGGATCGCGGCCGGGTTGTCCGCCGGGACGATCAGAACGAGGCGGTTGGTGGCGAAGACCTGCGGCTCCTCGATCAGGCCTTCCTCGAAGAGCTCCTCCGGATAGCGCGGGCTGGCGGCCGCGTATACGTCCGCGGGCGCGCCTTCCCGGAGCTGCGTGGCGAGCTCGTCGGAGCCCGCGAAGTTGAAGCGCGCCTCGGGGGCGAGCGCCTGGAAGACCTCCGTCAGCGAGGCGGCCGCGTACACGGTCAGCCCTTCGAGCCCGCGGCCGCCGCTCTCGTCGCCGCCGCCGCACGAGGACGCGACGAGGACGGTTGCGAGGAGCGCCGCGGCACGGCTCACCGCTCCACCATCACGGAGGTCGCCTTGACGAGCGCGGTCGCATCCTGGCCCGCCTCGAGCCCGAGCTGCTCGGCGGCCTCGCGGGTGATGACCGCGACGACGCGGGCCGGCCCGACTGTCTCCAGCTCCACCTGGGCGAGGAGGCCCTCGACGCGGACCTCGCGGATACGCCCGCGGAAGCGGTTGCGCGCCGAGAGGGCGTGCTCCTCCGGCCCGCCGCGCAGCCGCTCGATCTCCTCGGCGGGGACGAGACGTCGGTTCGCGGCGTCGCGCTCGGTGCGGATCCGGCCCTGCCGGTCCCAGCGGCGCAGCGTGTCGAGGCTGATCCCGAGCGTTCGCGCCGCCTCGCTCGCCGGCAGTAACTGCTTAGGCATTGCATAGGCAGCCTACACGAAAATGATTGGCGAAACGCCGGTGAGGCAAAATGCGCGGGATGGAGTTTGTCTTCTATCCTCTGTTAGTGGCTGTGGGACTTTCGGGAGTCCTGATCGGGCGCTGGTCGGCGCTACTCATCCCGTTAGTCGTGTGGCCGACGTACTTCTTCGGCGTCGCGCATGAGTGGTGGGGCTACGGACTTGGCGACGGCTGGCAGTTCGGGTTCCTGCTGGTTGTTGGAATCAGCCTTGTCGCCGTTGCGATCGGAGTCGGGCTCCGTGTTATGCCGCGAGCGCAACCGTCCGAGCGCGGGCGAGCGCCAGGCTGAGCCGAGCAAGCATCGTCAAGTCGGTATGGAGCCGCACGCGCTCCAGGCCGCGGACGCTCAGGGCCGAGAGGCCAAACCGGCACTTCAAGGTGGCAAACTCGCGCTCGACCGCGCTACGGCCGTTGTACAACTCGCGCCAACGCTTCGACTCTCGCGGGATGAGCGGGTGGCGACGGTCGGGCTTGATCCACACGCTCTTGGGCGAGCACTCACCGGTCGGGCAGCGGTACTTGGCCGCGCGGCGCTTGAAGTCCGCACCCGCGAATACCCAGTCTCCGTGTTCGCAGGGAGGCACGCCCCGCTGGTTCTCGCCGAGCTTCCCCAGAGCGCGGATCGGGATGATGGGGCGGGCGTTGCGGGCCTCGCACGCTGCATGGATACGCTCAGAGTCGTACGCCTTATCAGCCGCAACGGTCACGGGCGCGAAGCCGCGATAGAGAAGCGAGTCCAGCAGCGGTTCCACGAGCTGGGAATCGTGGACCCGGGCGGGCTCTACCTGCCAGGCGAGCGGCAAACCAGTGCGAGCGCACACAGCGGCGTGGAGCTTAAACCCGAGGTAGCTGCCGGCCTTGCGATGGGAGACGGCGCTCCTATGCCCCCAACTCGCATCGCTGTCGCTTGGATGCTCTCGCATCCCGCTCGAATAGGCAGGCATGTTGCTGCCGTCAATGGCCACGTCACGGCCCATCTCCGGATGCTCGGCGCGGAGGGCTGCGGAGACGCGGGCGAGGCAGGCGTCCATCAGCGGCTTGTGCTCGCGCAGCTTGCGAGAGAACCGATACATCGACCAGTGGCTGGGGCAGTTGCCGAGAATGTCTGTCAAGGCGGCGTGTTCGTGAATGAGTCGAGCGGTGCGCGTCCAGGTCGGAAGGGCGTACAGGGACTTCACCAGGCAGGCACCCACGAGCGCCCGGGCACCGAAGCCCCTGCGGCCAGTCCAGTGGAGGGCGTCAAGCTCCTCGACGAGCGCGGCGACTTCGGGCGAGTCGAGGACTTCGGCGAGGTCGGCCGCGACCGACTGGCGTGCTACCAAACGGCAGAGCGGCCGCAGCTTCGTGGGGCCTCTTTTTTCGGGGTTTGCATGCCCACCACGGACTTGGCTGCTCGGCTCCCTGAGCTGCAGCGGCAAGCCGAGGCCCTGGAGCGTCGCGCCCAGGCCCTTCGGCAGCTCATCGCAGGAGTGGAGGTGTTGGGCGACGACCTCGCCGCAATCCTCGGCGAGAAGTCGGCGAACGGCAACGGCGGCTCTCATCGCCTGCCGGAGCCCGCGGTTCAGGAGGATGGTCCGCGTGGCCGTGAGGCTGTGAAGATCATCGCCGCCGAGCGGAAGGGGACGCTCACCGCCGCGCAGATCAAGCGCGAGGTGAAGCGCAGGGGCTGGCCCTCGTCCCCGAAGGCGATCGAGACGGCGATCCACAGGCTCGTGGAGGACGGCGTGGCCGTCCGCATCCGGAAGGGTGTTTACCGGTTTCCGGACCTCGTGAAGCAGGAGGTGAGAGCGGCTTGAAAGGGCTCGGCGTGACCCCAGCCTGAGAGGGTCAAATCCAGGCCATCCTCACGAGGAGGAGATGGGAGGCCGTTCCCGCGAAGGAAGGCGGCCTCCCTCTCCGGCTCCGATTGGGGGCGTAGCTCACGAATATGATCGCTGCGCATGTTCTTCAGACAGGTGCTGCACGAGGATCTCGGGTGTGCGTCCTACGTCCTGGCGGACGGAGGCGAGGCGCTCGTGGTCGACCCGAAGTGGGACGTCGAGGACTACCTCGCGCTCGCCGAGGAGCACGACTTCCGGATCGCCCACATCCTCGAGACCCACAATCACGCCGACCACCTCTCGGGCAAGGGCCGCCTGGCGAAGGCGACCGGTGCCGCCATCCACGTCCCGGCGACCGCCGGGGTCGAGTACCCGCACGAGCCGCTCGCCGACGGCGACTCGCTCGCGGTGGGCGACATCGTGGTGACGGCGCTCGCCACGCCCGGGCACCGGCCGGAGCACACCGCCTATCTCGTCGCGGACGCGAGCCGGGGCGACGAGCCGTGGCTCGCGATCACGGGCGACTCGCTCTTCGTCGGGGACGTCGCGCGACCCGACCTCGCCGTCGAGCCCGAGGAGGGCGCGCGGGGGCTCTACGGGTCGCTCGGGCGCCTCCTCGAGCTCGGCGACTTCGCCGAGGTGTGGCCCGGGCACATCGGCGGGTCGCTCTGCGGCGGTGCCGGGATGAGCGAGAAGCCGGGAACGACGATCGGCTTCGAGCGCCGCTTCAACCGGCTCCTGCGGAACGAGGACGAGGACGGCTTCGTGCGCGCGCTCACCGGAGCGCTCGCTTCGCAGCCGCCCAACTTCGAGCGGATCGTGGAGCTGAACCGCGGGCCGCTGATCACGGAGGCGCAGCCGCTCGACCTGCTCGCGCCGGCGGCGGTCCGCGCGCGCCTCGACGCAGGCGCGACCCTCGTGGACGGGCGCGACACGCGCGAGTACGACGCCGCGCACGTCCCCGGCTCGCTGAACGTCACGGCGGTGCGCGCGGCGGTCGGCACGAGAGCCGCCTGGGTGGTCGAGCCGGAGAGCGAGGTCGTCGTCGCGGCGGCGACGGACGCGGAAGGCAGGCGCATGGGGCGGCTGCTCGAGGCGGTCGGCTTCCGGCGAATCGCGGGCGTTCTCGCGGGCGGGATCGAGACCTGGCGGGACGCCGGCTACCCGGTCGAGTCGACACCCGCGATCGACCTCGCCGAGCTCGCGGAGCGCCTTCGCAGCGGCGAGGTCCGGCTCCTCGACGTGCGCGAGCAGGACGAGTGGGACGAGGGCCACGTGGAGGGCTCCGTCCACGTCCCCTACCACGACCTGCAGGACGGGATCCCGGAGGAGGTCCGCAACGGCGGGCGTCCTCTGGCGGTCGCCTGCTCGGCCGGGAACCGGAGCTCGATCGCGACGTCCCTGCTCCGGCGGGCCGGGATGGACGACGTCGTCCACGTGGCGGACGGGGGCATTGCCGAGCTCCCCGAGCAGGGAATCGAGCTCGTCCGCGACAGCTGAGTATGAGAGGGCGCTTGCTAAACTCCGCCGCGCAGGGCGGCGTAGCTCAGCTGGTTAGAGCAGCGGAATCATAATCCGTGTGTCGTAGGTTCGAGTCCTACCGCCGCTACTAGGTCCGGGGGCCTGCGGACGAACGTGAACCCGCTGCGGCCGACCACCGCGCCGAAGCCGCCCGCGAACCGCGGCCAGACGTACCAGACGTACGGCTCGCCGCGGCGAAGGGCGCGCTGCTTCCCCGCGTACGACCACACGCGGTCGAGGTCGAGCCGGCTGCCCTTCGGCCACCTGCTCAGGATCTTCCGCCCGTCGTGCCAGAGCTGGGCGTTGTAGCCGAGCGCCCCCGGGACATCCACCCAGTCGAGCAGCGGCGGGGACGAGAGCCGCGCTCCCGCCGCCGGCTGGAGCAGGGGCTTCGAGAATCGGAACCGCACGGTGCGGTACGCCCTGTTCCCCGCGCGGTCGCGGCACCAGCCCCTGACGGCCGCGCGGCTCGAGTCGGGGCCGCGGTAGACGGGCGAGGAGCAGCCCGCCATTCCCGACATGCCGTCCAAAGCGCTGAAGCGGACGCGCAGGTCGCTCGCGTACCAGCCGTAGCGGTCCGGTGCGCGTCCTCGCACCCCGCGCATGCGTGCCGGCGGCGTCTCGTCGTACTTGAACGTGCGCCGGCCGGACGCCGAGTGCCCGGCCCTGTCGCGGCACCGCGTGCGCACGGTGAACGATGCCGTGTTGGGGCCGCCGTAGGCCGGGATCGGGTCGCAGCTCGCGATGCCCGAGGCCGTGTCGGTAGCCCCCGGGCCGAAGGTGATCCGGTGGTTGAACCACCCGTTCGCGTCGGCGGGGCGGGTCGGCTGGGGCCTGACCCGCGGCGGCAGCTCGTCCAGCTTCACCGTGTATGTGGCCGAGAAGCTCAGGCCAACCTTGTTCGTCGCCCGGCAGGTGAAGTCGGTCCCCACGGTCTCCTCGCTCACGGTCGTCACTTCGCAGCCCTCGGTCTTGATGAGGCCGCTCTGCGGGTCGTCGGGACGCCAGCGGAGAGTCGTGTCCTCTATGTGCCACCCGTTCTGGCCGAGCGCCCCGACGATCTCGAGTGCGATCACGGGTGGGCTGGTGTCCGTCTGGCTCTCCGCGGTGCCCACCGGAAGCACGACGGCCGCGAGGAGCAGGCCGAGGATCGCCCGCAGGCGCCCGCGACGGGCCGGCTGCGGCCGCGGAGTCACGAGGAATCGCCGCCGGTCGTCGTCATCCGCCTGGAGGTGGGTCGGGCGCGGGCCCGGAGCCGCCCACCGGGGGCAACTCGGGCGCCGGGCCGCTGTCACCGCCGCTCGGCGCTGCCGGGGCGTCGTCCGTCGTGCCCGGGCTGCTCGAGGACGGCGGCGAGGATGTGGAGACCGGCTGCGCGGACGAGGACGCCGCCTCGCTGGGGGCGGGCGAGGACGGTGCCGGTGCGGTCTCGAGCACGCGGATGCCCGTGCCCGTGACGAGCAGGGTGCTCGTCCGCTCGGGAAGCGCGACGGTCTTCCCGTCCACGCGCGGCAGGAGGTTGGCCGGTGCCGTCACCCGCAGCCAGAGCGTCCGGCCGCGGAGGCGAAGGAGGTCCCCGGCCTCGAGGGTGCCCTTCCAGAGGAGCGGGCCGGAGGCCGCGCCGCGCCGCGCTGCGATCCAGGAGCCGTCGCCGCTCGCCGCCAGGACCAGCGCGACCCGCGCGGCGGCGGGCGCCGCTGGCAGTCTCTCCCTGGCGACCGCGCCCGGTGTGGCGTCCACCCGCTCGCGGAACGCCCCCGACACCGGAGCGTCCGGGACGCTTCGGCCGTCGGGCATGAGCTGGACGATCAGGAAGATCCCCAGCACGAAGAGCCCTGCGAGGGCGGCTGCCACCAACCCGGTACCGGGAAGGGCGTCGAGGGCCACGTCACGCCGTCCGGCCGCCGGGCTGGGAGCCGCTTCCGAGAACCCCAGCTCGGTGGCCCAGTGCTCGATGCCGCCGTACCTGCTCGCGGCCAGGTAGAGGCTGCCGTGTCCGGCCTCCTTGAACTCCGCCGCGCGCGGCCAGCGACCGCGCTCGCCGCAGAACCGCTCGAGCTCGTCCCGGATTCGTGCCGACGTCCACTTCCGGCGCCGGCCGTCGCCCTCGCGGGCGATCCGATAGCGAGTCGCCCGGCCGGCGCCCAGACGATCGACGAGACCGAGCTTGACGAGGTCGGCCAGGTCGTACGCCGCCTGCGACCTGCTGACGTGCGCGATCTCCTCGTAGGTCGACCGCGTGAACTCCTCCGCACCGCCGTCGGCGAGCGCGGCGAGGACGTGCTCCTGCGCGGGCTTCAGCCCGGGCCGCAGGCCGTGTGGCTCGTCACCGCGGTCGTTGCGCATGTCGCCGTCGTCCATCGCGTAACCGACTAACCCCGGGGTGCTCGTGGCGGACGTGACTCCAGAACGATGATCCCGCAACGTGCGAGCCGTTTCAAGGCACGGCGCGGCGAGCGGGGACGACAGCGGTACACCGTTCGCGTTTTCGTCCAGCCGATCCGAAACACGAAATTTCACACCTACTGTGCGTTCGCGGAGCGCAGGCCGCGGATGCGTCCAGAACGAGAAACTGGGGCGGCGCCAAGTGCCGCGAAAGACAGGACGAAAACCGGGCGCAAAGGCCTTCACTTTGGCTCGACAGGGGTGTACGACTGGCGCGTGGGCGAGGCCCGTGAACTTCGCTGGGGAGGGCGGCGGAGCCGTCCCGCCGCCCTCGCCGTCAGTCTTGTCGCCGCCTCGCTCGCTCTCGCGGAGGGCGCGGGCGCCCAATCCGTGGCGCCCCCGGCGCCGGCCGTGGGAGCGGTCACGGCCGCGTTCGCACAGATCGCCCAGCAGACGAGCCAGACGGTGCAGGCCGCCGGCGCGCAGGCGACGACCGTTCAGGTGCAGCCGACCAACATCGCCGCCCCGGTGACGGTCAAGAGCCCCGGCAGCAGCACCGTGATCGCGCAGGGGAACGCGGC
>JBOHAK010000179.1:0-2334 GCA_050697795.1 Gaiellaceae bacterium | reverse complement strand
GCCATGTCCGGCGCGCCGATCATGAGCGGGATCACGTAGTTCCCGAGCCCCGCGAACGCCGGGATGATGAACAGGAAGATCATCAGCGAGGCGTGGACGGAGAAGAGCCCGTTGAACGTGCTCGTGTCGACGTACTGCATGCCGGGCCGCGCGAGCTCGGCACGCATGAACATCGCCATGAGACCCGCCGCGCCGAAGAAGAGAATCGTCGTGACGACGTACTGGATCCCGATGACCTTGTGGTCGGTGTTGACGCGGAAGTAGTCCTTCCAGCTCCGGGCCCCGTGGCCCGAGTGGTCCTCGGGGCGGGTCGGCCGTCCCGAGATCCAGTAGGCCCAGTAGTCGAAGCCGCCGAGCCCGGCGAGGAACGCGAGCGGGACGATGACCGTCCAGGCGACGATGAGGACCTGGAGCTCCCAGAGCGGGTCGAAGCCCATGGCGGCCCGCGCTCCGATCACGAGGAGCGTCGCGAGGCCGAAGCCGAGCGGCATCGTCCAGAGGACGCGCAGCCACCCGGGACCCGTCAGCCGGCGGAGGCCGCGGCGCGGCGGGGGCGCCGCAGGCGCCGGATGGTGCTCGACGTCGTGGACCTCCACTGCCACTGGTGCGCTACCCCCCTCCGGTGGACTCGAGCAGGTACTCGACGAGGCCGTCGATCTGCTCGTCGGTGAACAGCTCTCCGAAGTTGCCCGGCATGACGTCCTCGTACCCCTCCGCGATGCTAGCGCTCGGATCGACGATCGACTCGCGCACGAATTCCGCGTCGGCGCCCTGCAGGGCCTCGTCGAGGTTCGGGCCGACCTGGCCCTGGGTACCGGCCGCCTCGAGGATGTGGCAGCTCGCGCACTGGGCGGTGAAGAGCGCCTCGCCCTGGACGGACCCGCCCTCGGCGGCGAGGCGGCGCTGCTCGGCGACCCACGCCTCGAAGTCCTCCGTGGACAGCACCCGTGCCTGGCTGCGCATGATCGCGTGGCCGAGGCCGCAGAGCTCGGTGCAGATGACGTCGTACGTGCCGACCTTCGTCGGCTCGACGACCGTCCGCGTCGTGACGCCCTGGACCGCGTCCTGCTTCATGCGCCACTCGGGCACCCAGAAGGAGTGGAGGACGTCCTTCGAGGTGATGAGGAACTCGACGGCCTGGTCGACCGGCAGGACGAGCTCGCCCGACCGGAGCGGGTCGCCGCTCTCGAGCTCGACGTCCGGGTACTCGAAGCTCCAGGCGAACTGCTCGGCCGTCACGTGGACGACCCGGTGCCCCCCGTCCTCGGGGAGGTTCTCCGCCTTGGCCAGCGCCACGCCCGAGTACACCGCGATCAGCGTCACGAGCGCCGTCGGGACGAGCGTCCAGACGATCTCGAGCCCCGTGTGTCCGTGAATGGGGCTGCCGTCGTCCAGGTCGTCGGGCGGTGCCCGGAACTTGTAGACCGCGTACACGGCCACCCCGGCGACGATCGCGAAGATGGCGACGCAGATGACCGTCACCAGCCAGTAGACGGAGTCGATGATGCCCGCCTGCTCCGACGCCGCATCCGGAAGCCAGGGGATGAGGAGCGCGACGAGCGCCAGGGCAGCGCCGACGGCCACCCCGACCAGTGTCATCTGGATGATCGAGCGCTTCCGCACGAAGAAATCAGGGCTTCGCGGCCCGCTCGAACCCTAACGCAACCGTATCCTCGCGAGCGGGCCGAACGTTAGCCCGTGGAACCCACCGAAGAAGGGAAATCGAGCATGGGTATCGGCGCAAGCTTGTTCCTCGTCGCGACAGGCGCGATCCTCGCCTTCGCCGTGACCGCGGAGGTGAGCGGGGTGGACATCTCAACCGTCGGCTGGATCCTCATGATCGTCGGCATCGCGGGCTTCCTGCTGTCCCTGCTCTTCTGGTCGAGCTGGGGCGGCTTCGGCGGCTACCGGCGCGAGACGGTCGTTCGCCGGGATCCGTACGACCAGCCTCCGCCGTACTAGACCACCGCGTTCCTCCTCCACGCAGGAAGGGGCGGCTGCGAGGCCGCCTCTTCCTCGCGGTCTCGTAGGCTCCGCGTGTGGACATCGGCTTCGCCGAAGCGCTGCTGATCCTCGGCCTCCTGCTCTCCGCGGCCGCCGCACTGTCCGGCTGGCTGCACGGGACCGTTCTCTCCATCTCCGTGCTCTCGGTGGGCGCCGGAGCGACCCTCGCACTGCTCGACGTCGTGGAGGCCGACCCGAGCACACAGGTCGTCGTCCTCCTCGTCGAGCTGGCGCTCATCCTGACGCTCTTCTCCGACGGCCTCCTGGTCGAGTCCGAGCTCCTGCGGGCCCACTGGGGGCCGCCTGCGCGCGCGCTCGTGATCGCGATGC
>JBOHAK010000178.1:0-1625 GCA_050697795.1 Gaiellaceae bacterium | reverse complement strand
CTGCCAGCCGAGCCTGGTCGAGCCGTTCGGACAGGCGCTCCTCGAGGCGCTCGCGTCCGAGCGCTCCGTCGTGGCAACGCGGGTGGGAGGCCCGCCGGAGTTCGTCTCGCCGCAGGCCGGAGTGCTCGTCGATCCGGCGAGCGTCGCCTCGATCGCCGAGGGCCTGCGCGCCGCCGCCGAGCTGCCGAGCCCGAATCCGGCCGCGCGCGAGGCGGCCGCGGGCCACGACGTCCGCCTGCAGGCCGAGCGCGTCGAGCGTGTGCTCGAGGAGGCCTCGGCACAATAGGACCCGTGCACGACCACGGCGACGCGAGGACGAGCGGGGCGGCTGACCGGCGCCTGCTGGGTCTCTCGCTTGCGCTCCTCGTCGCCTTCATGGCCGTCGAGGTCGTCTTCGGCATCCTCGCGAGCTCGCTGGCGCTCCTCGCCGACGCCGGCCACATGCTCACCGACGCCGCGGCGCTCGCGCTCGCGCTCGTGGCGGCCTCGCTCGCGACCCGGCCGCCGGGCGGCCGCTGGACGTTCGGCTTCGGCCGGGTGGAGATCCTCGCCGCGCAGGCGAACGGGCTGACGCTCGGGCTGCTCGGCCTCTGGATCGTCGTCGAGGCCGTGCGGCGGCTCGTCTCGCCGCCCGAGGTGGACGCGGCGGTCGTCGGCCTGGTCGCGGCGGCCGGCATCGCCGTGAACCTCGTCGTCGTGGCTCTGCTGGCGCGCGCGCAGCGGCAGAGCCTGAACGTGCGCGGCGCCTACCTGCACATCGTCACGGACCTCGCCGCCTTCGTGGGGACGGGGATCGCGGCCGCGCTCATCCTGCTCACGGGCTGGGACCGCTTCGACGCCCTCGCGTCCCTCCTCGTCGCCGCCCTCATGCTCGCCGCCGCGTGGACGCTCCTGCGGGAGTCGGGGCGCATCTTCCTCGAGGGCGCGCCCTCGTCGGCGCCGCCCACCGACGTGGGCCCGGCGATCGCCGCTCACGCCGGGGTCGTCGAGACCCACGACCTCCACGTGTGGACGGTGACGGATGGGTTCCCGGCGCTCTCCGCCCACGTCCTCGTCCAGCCAGGAGCGGACTGCCATCGCATCCGGCTCGAGCTCGAGCGCCTTCTCCACGAGCGCTTCGGGATCGACCACACGACGCTCCAGGTGGAGCACGTCGGTTCGGCCAGCGGGCTCGAGATCAGCCGGTCGAGTCCCGGGCGTCCAGATCGGCGAGGCGCAGCTCGATGAGCGCGCCGAGAGAGCCGTCGATCCCCTCCTCGCGCGCGAGCTCGAGCGCTTCCGTGTAGCTCTCGCGCGCCTTCCCCGGAAGGCCCTGTCCGAGCCGGTTGTCGCCGAGCACGATCAGCTTGCGGATGCGCTCCTCGGCCGCCATGCGCCCGGCACCGTAGCACGGTCCTCGGAGGCTCAACTGCTAGCCTGAGGCCCGTGCTCGGCTTCTTCGCAGTCGTCCAGGTCCTGCTCTCCGCGGCGCTCATCGGCCTCGTGCTCATGCACTCCGGCCGCGACACGGGCTTCGGCGGGCTCGGCTTCACGCCGGCCTCCCAGGGCGGGCAGCACATCGTCGAGCGCAACCTGACGCGCCTCACCGTCGTCGTGGCGCTCATCTTCGCCGCGAACACGGTCGC
>JBOHAK010000177.1:0-2057 GCA_050697795.1 Gaiellaceae bacterium | reverse complement strand
GGTTGGAGTAGACCGCGTCGACGTTCCGCACGAGGTCCTCGAAGACGGCCCGGCCCGCCGCGGAACGCAGATCGAGCGAGAGGCTGCGCTTGCCGCGGTTGAAGGTCTCGAAGTACAGCGAGTCCTCGCCCTCGCGGTAGGGCGGGATGGAGCGTCCGACGTCACCACCGGTCGCCGGGTCCTCGATCTTGATCACCTCGGCGCCGAGGTCGGCGAGCTGCAGCGTCCCCCACGGCCCGGCGCCGTACTGCTCGATCGCGAGGACCCGAACGTCGGCGAGGGGCAGCGTCACGCGCGCTGGCGGATCGAGACCGCGTGGCGCCACGCTCGCTCGTACGCCGGACGCAGGTACTCGAGGTGGGCGTGCATCTGCTCGGCGGCGGCGTCAGCATCGCCGCCCGCGATCGCCGCCAGGATCCCGCGGTGGTGCTCGTTGATCGAGCTGTGGAAGCTCCGGCCGAGCGTGGAGCGGGCGAGGTGGGTCTGGAGGACGGTGAAGACCGGCTGCGTGGCGATGTAGAGGAGTGTGTTGCCGCACGCCTCGACGATCACGGTGTGAAAGCCCTTGTTGAAGGCGAACTGCTCCTGGGTCGTCATGCGAAGCGGCTGCTCCGGGATCGTGTCGCGAAGGCGGTCGACGTCGCTCGGGCTCGCCCGCTCCGCGGCGAGGCGCGCCGCCGGCACCTCGATCAGCTCACGCAACTCGAGGAACTCCTCCAGGGTGACGTGATCCGACTCGGAGAGCAGGTTGAGGTTGCCGCGGAGGAACTCGGAGATGTGGTCGACCGTCGGCAGGGTGACGTAGCTGCCGCCGCCTGCGCCCTTGGTCGTCCGGATGAGGTTCTGCGCGGTGAGGATGCGCAGCGCCTCCCGCACGGTCGCTCTGCTGACGCCGAACTCCCGGGCGAGCACAGCCTCGTTCGGCAGCCGCTCGCCCGGCGCGAGCTCGCCGGAGACGATCAGCTCGCGAAGCTGGTCGTTCACCTGCTCGTACGCCTTGCGGACCCGGCGCACGGGCATCCCCTGCGGATCTGTGGGCACCGGGCGGATGCTGCGCTTGCGGGCCATTAGTGCTTGAACTCCCGGTCGCCGGCCGTGGAGACGGGGTTCGGCCGCCGCTTCGGGTCGTGCGTCTGGAAGTACTCCGTCAGGCTTCCGGGGCCGTCGCGGGACGCCCGCAGCTCCTCGCGCAGGCGCTGGGTGGCCTCGAGGTCGACCTCCCACGTCCGCTCGTCGGCGAAGAGCACCCCGTAGGCGTCGCGGGCGATCTCCGGCGTCGTGAAGTCGTCGAGGACGTCCTCGCGGACGAGCTGCGGGTCGCGCTCGAGCGGATCGCCGTACCCGGCCGCGTTGGGCTCGACGAGCTCGATGAAGTCGCCGGCCGCGAAGGGGACGCCGGTGACCTTCGCCTCCAGGAGCTCCT
This sequence comes from Gaiellaceae bacterium, assembly GCA_050697795.1. Taxonomy (GTDB): domain Bacteria; phylum Actinomycetota; class Thermoleophilia; order Gaiellales; family Gaiellaceae; genus JAIBJN01. The sequence continues at coordinate 634 of JBOHAK010000177.1, read as the reverse complement.
CGTCCGGGCGGTCGGCGTTTTTCCGGCAGGAGGCGACCAGGCCGTCCCAGCCGCCGAACACGCCCCGCGGCGGATCGGTCTGCCGGTCGCCCTCGCAGGAGTACACGCCGGGAACGAGATAGCGGTTGCGCCGGATGATGCCGATCCCGCCCCGCCACTTGCCCGGAGCGGCGGGCTCCGGCCGGAGCTCGTACTGGTCGCAGCGAATGGGGAAGCGCAGGTCGAGCTCCTCGATCGGGTTGTTGCGGGTGTTGGCCATGAGGTTGTCGACGGAGTCCATCGCGTCCTTGCCGTGGCGGCCGCCGTACGCTCCCTCGTTCACCTCGAGGTAGAGCCAGTACTCCCCCTGCTGCTCGTCGAAGCCGGAATAGGCGCAGAAGTGGATCCCCGCCGAGTTCCCCGCCGTCGTCTGCTCCGGCAAGGCGTCGCTGAGAGCGAGGATGACGTTGTCGACGACCCGCTGCACCTGCGTGAAGCGCGAGAAGCAGGCACGCGGGAAGGTGGGGTTGTAGATCGTCCCCTTGGGCGCGACGACGTTCACGGGGCGGAACACGCCGTCGTTCTGCGGGACGTGCTCCGGAAAGACCGCCTCGTCGAGCAGGATCGTGCGGACGGCGTAATAGGCCCCGACGAG
>JBOHAK010000176.1:0-3694 GCA_050697795.1 Gaiellaceae bacterium | reverse complement strand
AGCTCACCCGCGACCGGAAGCTCCACGACGCGGACGACCCGGAGGCCGTGATCGGCGTGTACGCGACCGCGAGCCGGAAGCGCGTGCAGGTGCTCGACGGCATGGGCCGGCAACGCGACAGCGGCTCATGGGTGCAGGTCTCGCGCCTCGCCGAGCCGCTCGTCAACGAGGTCGTGATCCCGCTCCGCAAGAAGGACCGCTGGAACGCGTCCGACCCGTCGGGCGACGCGGTCTTCGCCTCGCACTACACGAGCCCGGAGGTCACCCGTCTCGCGAACCTGCTCTACCCGGCGCTCGACGACGCCCCCGAGACGGGCCGCGGCGACATCGCCGCCATCCTGCTCACCGGCGTCCCGGGGCTCAACTTCACCGGGCCGACGAAGGCCGATCTGATCCGGCTGAACACCGGCATCCCGCCGAGCGGACCGGTGGGCCGGGGAGAGCGGCTGGGCGTCCTCGCGGGCGACTTCGCGGGCTTCCCGAACGGGAGGCGGCTCGAGGACGACGTCACCGACATCGAGCTCCGCGCCCTCACCTGCGGGTACGGGCCGGCGGTCGCGCCCCTGATCGAGAGCCTGGGGCAGTGCGGCGGCAACGCGAACCGCTCGCCGAACAACATACTCGGCGACGGCGTGGACGCCAACGACCGCCCGTTCCACACGACGTTCCCCTACGTGCCGGAGCCGCACCAGGGCTACGAGCATGTCCACCACGGCCCGCTGGGTGGGCCGTAGGGACAGCCACCCGGGAGGGGCCCGCATGTGTGGCGGGCCCCTCCCGTTCCCGACCAGGACTGGAGCCCATATGCGACGACGCCTTCTCTTCTTGGTCACCGCTCTCGCTGCGGCGGCCGCCGCGCTCCTCGGCGGCGTGCTCGGCGGGGATCCCGATGCGACCACCGCCGCCGGCGTTCGGCCAGAGGCGGCCGCGGCGCGCCTTCTCGACGGCTTCGCGGCCGGGGATACGGCCGCCTACGTCGCCGGGCTCGAGCGGCGCGTCGAGCAGAGTCCAGAGGACGCCGAGGGGCTCATGCTCCTCGGGCTCGCCTACCAACAGCGGGCTCGTGAGACGGGCGATGTTTCCCTCTACCCGCTCTCGGAGCGGGCGCTCCGCCGCTCGCTGGCGCTCGTATCGAAAAACGACCTCGCCGTGACCGGCCTGGCCGCCCTCGCCGCATCGCGGCACCGCTTCGGCCAGGCGCGGAGCTTGGCCCGGCGGGCGCTCCTGCTGAACCCGTACAGCGCGGCCGCCCTGGGGATCCTGGGCGACGCGAATGTGGAGACGGGTCGCTACCGCGCCGCGTTCAGCGCCTTCGACCGGATGGCGGCGATCAAGCCGACCGCCTCCGCCTACGCTCGCGTCTCCTACGCGCGCGAGCTGCTCGGCCGGACGGCCGAGGCGATCGCGGCGATGAAGCTCGCGGCCTCGGCAGCCTCCGGCTCCGGCGACCCCGCTGCGTGGGCTCGCAGCCAGCTCGGCGGTCTCTATGCCGAGAGTGGACGACTTGCCCTGGCGGACCGGGAGTACGAGCACGCCCTTCATCTCTCTCCGGGGTACGCGCCGGCCCTCGCCGGGCTGGCCACGCTCGCACTCTGGCGCGGGCGCGCCGACGAGGCGGCCCGGCTCTACCGGCAGGCTCTCGCCGCCAGGCAGTTGCCGGAATTCGCCGTCGGCCTCGGGAACGCGCTTGCGCGTGACGGGCGCGAGGTCGCGGCCGACCGCGCGTATCGGCAGGCCGAGAAGCTCGAGGACCTCTTCGCAGCGAACGGTGGCCGAAACGACCTCGAGACCGCCCTCTTCGAGCTCGATCACGACCGTGATCTCGTCGACGCACTCGCGCGCGCGCGCGCGGGACGAGACCTGCGACCGAGCGTCGAGGGCGAGCACGTACTGGCCTGGGCGCTCTTCAAGAACGGCCGGTGCGGCGAGGCCCGCGCTCACTCGGTCCGCGCGCTGCGGCTGGGCACGAAGGACTGGGGAGCGATGCTCCACCGCAGCCTCATCGAGTCGTGCCTCGGCAACGGCCGGGCGGCCCGGCTCTGGCGGGTGCGAGCCGTCGCGGCGAACCCGTACGCGCTCGCGGCGTTCGGACCGCTCGCCGCGCACCGGCGCTGAGCGCGCGACCTAGAATCGGCCGGCGATGTCGATCTCGCCGGCCGATCTCACTCGCAACGCCGTCGACGTGCTCCCCGCCGGCGAGCTCGAGCGGAAGCTCGCCCTGGGTCGGCCCCTCCGCGTCAAGCTCGGGATCGACGTAACCGCGCCGCACGTCCACGTGGGCCATGCGATTCCCCTCCAGCGGATGGCCGCCTTTCAGCGCGCAGGCCATGTGGGCGTCCTGATCATCGGCGACTACACGACCCGGATCGGGGACCCGTCAGGCCGCTCGAGCGAGCGGCCCATCCTCTCCGACGAAGAGATCGACGCGAACGCCCAGACCTACCTCGCCCAGGCGGCCCAGATCATCGATACGAGCCGGGAGCGTCTCGAGGTGCGGATGAACGGGGAGTGGCTCCAGGCGCTCGACTTCGCCGAGGTCGTTCGCCTGACGCGCACGATCACGGTCGCCCGGCTCCTCGAGCGGGACGATTTCGCGAAGCGCTTCGCGGGCGGAACGGCGATCTCGGTCTCGGAGCTCCTCTATCCGTTCATGCAGGCGTTCGACTCCGTGGCGATCGAGGCGGACGTCGAGCTCGGCGGCACGGACCAGCTCTACAACCTTCTAGCCGGGCGAGAGGTGATGCAGGCCTACGATCTCGAGCCTCAGGTCGCGCTGACGACGCCTCTCCTCATCGGCCTCGATGGCCGCAAGATGAGCGCGTCGCTCGGGAACTACATCGGCCTCACCGATCTGCCGGAGGAGCAGTTCGGCAAGACGATGCGGATCTCGGACGAGCTGCTGCCGGAGTACTACCGGCTCGTTATGGAGTCGGACGTCGACCCGGCGGGTCTCGATCCGCTCGAGGCGAAGCTCGAGCTGGCGCGATTCGTCGTGCGCCGCTCGCACGGAGAGGGCGCGGCGCGGGAGGCCGAGGCCCACTTCACCCGCGTCGTGCGCGAGGGGCAGGCGCCGGATGACGTGCCCGAGGCCGCGCTTCCCGCCGGCGACCCGGTGCACCTGCCTTCGCTGATCGGCGACGTGTTCGGCATCTCGACGAGCGAGGCGCGCCGCCTGATCGCCCAGGGCGGGGTGAAGGTGGACGGCACCGCGACCGAGGACTTCGACCTGTCCCGGGACGTCCTCGCAGACGCGCTCCTGCAGGTCGGGAAGCGCCAGTTCGTGAGGCTCCGGAACGCCTGAAAACGCGCGGCCGGCGGCCGCTTGACACCCCTTCGACCCCTGCTATCATTCGTCGGCCGCCTGAAGCAGGCTGCGCACGAAACCGGTCAACCCTCGAGACAACGGAGAGCCCTTCGGTCGAAGCCTGATACGACGAGTATCACTTCTCTGAGGGCCTCCCGCGCGAGTCGGAGGCCTTTTTCGTGAGCAGCCCCCAGAGGCCCGGTCTTTGAAAACTCAACAGCGTGAACGTCGAGAACCTCGCGCGCTTCGGCGCGGGAGGTCAATGAACCCGTCTCCTCTCTACGAGGGGACTTTGAGCTCAAGCTCGATCTGAAACCGTTTGCAACCGGCCCTCGGGCCGAGTGCTACAGGTCTTCACGGAGAGTTTGATCCTGGCTCAGGACGAACGCT
>JBOHAK010000175.1:0-12105 GCA_050697795.1 Gaiellaceae bacterium | reverse complement strand
GGTAGAGGACGTCGCCGGCGCCGACCGTGTCGTTCAGCCAGGCGGCCGGCGGGACGACGCGCGCCTCCGCTCCGAGCGCCGTCTCCGGCGGGCCTCCTCCGAGGACGTCGTTCTGCCAGTCCCGCGGGTCGCGGATGCCGCCGAACGGCGCAGCCGCGAGCAGGACCCCGGCGAGCGCCACCGCCCCCGCGGCCACGAGGGGCCCGCGATTGCGGACGACGGCGGCCACAGTGACGCCGATCAGCGCCCCGACGAGCGGCACGACGTAGACGATGTGGCGCGGCGAAAGCCCAGGCTCCGTTCCCGAGCGCACGAGCACGAGCAGGAGCGGCGGAAGCAGAAACGCGACGAGGCAGAGCGCGACGAAGGCTGGCTCCCGGCGGACGAGGAGCAGGAGCCCCGCGGCGACGAGAGCGATCACGATCCCGGCCGCGATGCCCTCCCCGCCGGCCGTGGCCGCGAAGGCGCGGCCGAGCTGACCCCAGGCGTCCGCCGGCGCTGCGACCGCCTCCTCTCCGTCCACCCCGACGCCGAAGCGGTCGGCCAGGCGCAGGTCGGCGACCGCAAAGGGGACCATGGCGAGCGCGACGCCGAGCGCCGGGAGGGCCGGACGCAGGGGCCGTCCCCGCCAGAGCCAGAGCGCGACGGCCGCCTCCGCGGCCACGAGGAAGGCGCCGTAGGGATGGATGGCCGGCAGGAGCCAGGCCGCGGCGGCGGCGGCCAAGGCCCACCGTCCGCTGCGCCGTTCCTTCGCCACGAGGAACAGGTCGATCGCGAGCGCGGCTGCGAAGACGTAGAGCGTGTACATGCGCGCGAACGTCCCGTAGACGAGCAGGAAGGACGAGGTCGCGGCGACGAGGGCGGCGACGGCGCCGGCGACCGGGCCGCCGACCCGCCGCCCGACGTCCCAGCAGAGCGGCAGCGCCGCCAGTGCGAACACGACCGAGAGCCACCGGAGCGCGTACGGCGAGGAGTCGACGGCGAGCGTCGCGTGCGAGAGGACGAAGTGGAGCGGCCCTCCGCCTCGCTCCCACATCACGGTCTCGATCACCTCGGGAAGCGGCCGCGCGGCGATGAGCCCGCTGACGGCCTCGTCCTCGAAGAGCGGCTTCCCGTGGACGTCGCCGGCGAGGCGGGCGAGCAGGAGGCCGGCGCCGGCGCCGATCCCGCCCAGGGCGAGAAGCGGGGCGAAGCGCGGACTAGCCGGCGACTGGGGCGAAGCTCCCGGCCCGGTAGACCTGCCCCGGAACCTGACGCCCCAGAACGCCCTCGAGCCGTTCCGAGACGGCGGTGAGCGCGTCGAGGTCGACACCCGTTTCCACCCCCTCGCCGTGCAAGAGGTAGACGAGGTCGCGGCCGACGTCGCAGATCGTCACCGTCATCGGACGTCAGCGTACGTGGCGCTCCCGGCCTTCGGCCCCGGTGACCGCCTCCGTTCTCGGCGCCGCAGGGAAGATCGCGGGCCCGCCGACCGTCCTGTGTGTACGGGGACGGCGCCGGACCGTCCTCACGACGAGGAGGAGCGCAATGCAGACCCAGGCGCATGCAGTGCAGACGGGCCTACGGCCCACTCGGGTGGAGCCCGCGCGGGCGGCGACGGTCGAGCCGAGGGGCTCCGCCGCCGTTACGGCCTTCTACCTCGTGGCCGCACTCGCGTGCCTCGCGGTGGTCGTGGCGGCTGCGGTCGCGACGACCCTCTAGCTGCCGCGCCGCACGGAAGGAGCAGGGCGCGGTCGGGGAGGGTTACGCTCCCTCACCTTGCGCATCCCCGCCTTCTCCGCACGTCACGTCTACGCGGCGGTCGATCCCGCCGCCGCCGTCGAGGCCGTCCACGCGGCGTTCGTGGCCCACGCCCGCGGCGAGTGGCTCATGCCGTCGAAGGTCTACGTGCCCGCGCCGCCCGACGGCGACTTCCGGGCCATGCCCGCGCGCGGGGGCGGCTACGCGGTGCTCAAGTGGGTGACGTCGTTTCCGCGCAACCCGGAGCGCGGACTGCCGACGGTCGGAGGCATCGTGCTCCTCTCCGACACGTCCGACGGGCGCCTGCTGGCCCAGCTCGACGCCGGCGCCCTGACCGCGCTCCGCACCGGTGCGGCCGCGGTGGTCGCAGCAGAGACCCTCGCGGCAGGCGACGGCCCCGCCGCCGTGATCGGCTGCGGTGTGAACGGCCGCGCCGTGGCCCGCACGTTCCTCGCCCGCGGGCGGCAGATCATCCTGTGGGACGCCGACCGCGAGCGCGCCCAGCGCCTCTCCGACGAGCTCGGCGGAGGCGGCCTCGTCCCGCGCAACGAAGCGTTCGGCGCCGACGTCGTCGCAACCGTGACGCCCGGCCGTGAGGTGCTGTTCGCGCCCGGCAGCCTGCGCGCCGGACAGCACGTCTGCCTCATGGGAGCCGACGGGCCCGGCAAGGCCGAGATCGCCGTCGAGGAGCTCGTGCGCGCACGCGTCGTCGTGGACGAGTGGGAGCAGGCGAGCCACAACGGCGACGTCTCCCGGGCCGTGGAGGCCGGTGCCCTCGATCGCGACGACGTGTCCGAGCTCGGCCGCATCCTGCTCGGCGAGGAGCCGGGCCGGGCGGCCGAGGACGAGATCACGGTCTTCGACTCGACCGGGCTCGCCGTGCAGGATCTCGCCGTCGCGGCCGCCGTCTACGAGCGATGGCGCGAGGACCCGGACGCCGAGGCCTTCGCCGGAGTCGGCAGCATCAGTCTCGACTAGGAGGGTTCTAGCCGGTCTCGGCGGGAAGCCCGCGCCCGGCCCAGTCGCTCCAGGAGCCGGGGTAGAGCTTCGCGTCGCCACGGCCCGCCTGCGCCAGCCGCAGCAGGACGACGGCAGCCGTGACTCCCGAGCCGCAGTAGGCGACGATCTCGTCGGCCTCGAGGAGGTCCGGCGACAGCTCGTCGGGATACGGCGCGTTGCGGGCGCCCGGGATGCGGCCCGCGACCGGGTCGATGGGCTCCACCTCGCCGCGGTAGCGCTCCGGGAGGCGGGCGTCGACGACCGTGAGGCGCCCGTCGTCGAGCCTGGCGGCCAGCTCCTCCGCCTCGATCGTGTCGTCGTCGCGCGCCCGCGGCTCGAAGACGGCCGCCTCGATCTCCTCCTCACCGCTCGAGAGCGGCCCGAGCCACGCGTCCAGGCCGCCTGCGAGCACGGCGACGTCGTCGTGGCCGAAGTGGCGGAGGAGCCACCAGAGGCGCGCGGCGCCCCCGTTCATGCCCTGGTCGTAGGCGACGACGAAGACGCCCGGCCCGATTCCCGCGGCGCCGGCCGCCCGGGCGAAGTCGTCCGCAGCCGGGAGCGGGTGCCGGCCGCCCGGCGTCGAGGGCGGCGCAGACAGCTCCCGTTCCACGTCGAGGAACGAGGCGCCCGGGACGTGCCCCTCGAGGTAGAGCTCACGGCCCCTCGCGGGGTTGCCGAGCTCCCAGCGGCAGTCGACGAACCGGTATCGCACCGGCGTTACGACCGCGCGAGGCGGTAGACGGTCCCGCCCTGGTGCGTCAGGTAGATCTCGCCGCCGACGCTCTCGCCGAAGGAGGTGATGTTGTGCGGGGAGTCGATCATCAGGCTCCGTCCCCTCCTGAGGCCGCCCGAGTAGAGGAGCCGCCAGATCCTCCCGCTGCAGAAGTCGGCGAACACGAACCAGCCCCGCAGCCCGGGGATCGCGCGACCGCGGTACGCGTAGCCGCCCGTGATCGAGCAGCCCTCGGAGTGGCTGTAGACGCTGATCGGGAACACCCGGGTGCCGCTGCCGCGCAACCCGCCGGTCGAGCAGCCGCTGCGCCGCCGGCCCTCGTAGGCGTCCCAGAGGTAGTTCTCCGGGACGCCGCCGAGCGTGGCGGGCGCCCGCGTCGAGACCTCCTCCCATTGGCCCTGGCCGACGTCCCCGATGTAGAGCCGGCCGTTGGCGCGGTCGAACGAGAAGCCCCACGGGTTGCGGAGCCCGTAGCCGTCGATGCGCCAGCCGGCGCCGAGAGCGCGCGGGTTGAGGCTCAGGAGCTTCCCGAGCCTGCTGCCCAGGCTCTGGGCGCGCCCGCCCGGGTCGCACGACCCGCCGCCGTCCCCGAGGCCCGTGTAGAGGCGGCCGTTCGGCCCGAAGGCGACGTGGCCGCCGTTGTGGTTCGCGAAGGGCTGGTTGACGGAGAGCAGCAGGCGCCGCGTGCTCGGCAGCGCGCGGGTGTGCACGGCGTTGGCCCGGTAGCGGACGACCCGCGTGTCGCCCGCGTTGTTCGTGTAGTTCACGTAGAGGAGGTCGTTCGAGCCGTACTGCGGGTCGAAGGCGAGCCCGAGGAGCCCGCGCTCGCCGCAGCACGAGACGACCGAGCGGATGTCGAGGAAGAGCCTGCGCGTGCCGCGCCGCCACTTCCAGATCTGGCCCTCCTGCTCGACGACGTAGAGGGTTCCGGTCGGGTCGCCGCTGCGCGGCGCCGTCACGCGGGTGAGCTGGTCGAAGCCGGTGGCGACCTGCACGAGTCGCACGGCCGAGGCCGCACCCGGCAGGGCGAGGGCGACGACGAGCGCGGCGAGAAGGACCGCGCTGACCCCGGGGCGACGCACGCGCGCACCGTAGCGCATCAGGCGGCCGCCGTCTCCTCGCGCTTGTCCCAGTAGCGGCGCAGCCCGGCATAGGACTGCGAGAGGGGCCCGGCCTGCCGGAAGACGGCGGTCGTCCCGGCGTCCGCCTCGTCGCGGAGGTCCTCCTCGGCCGCCCGCACGAACTCCTCCTCCGACCCGTGGCGCGCCCGCTCGGCCCACGTCCGCAGCGCGGAGCGGCATCGCTCCACGTGGGGCTGCGGGTCGTCGACCGGCCCGAAGTGCGGCAGGCAGAGGCGCTCGGGCCGCCGCTCGGCGATCGCGTCGAGCGACTGCTCCCACGCCTCGACGTCGATGTCGGGCGGGGGCGAGACGGGAGCCACGTAGCGCGCCGGCGGGATCCGGACTCCCGCCGCGTCCCCGGTCAGGCACGAGCCCTCCGGCGTCAGGTAGGAGACGTGGTGCGATGCGTGGCCGGGCGTCGGGAACGCCTCCAGCTCGAGCACGCGCTTCCCGACGACGCGCACGTTCTCCTCCGGGACCGGCAGGAGCGGACCCCACAGCCGGTCGAAGTCGTCGCCGTACAGGCGGCGCGCGCTTCGCTCCAGCCGTGCCGGGTCGACGAGGTGCGGCGCGCCGATCTCGCTGACGTGCACCAGCAGTTCCGGGTTCTCGCGCACGAGGATCCCCGCCGCACCGGCGTGGTCGAGGTGGATGTGCGTCAGGACGAGATGGCGCAGGTCCCCGACCTCGAGCGCCCCGGCCGCGAGGCCCGCCCGCAGGGCCTGCAGGCAGCTCGCGGGACCGCAGTCGACGAGCGCCGGCTCGTCCCCCGGGAGGAGGTACGAGGCGATGACACGCTCGCGACCGAGGTGCTCGAGGTCGATGAGCTGCACGCCGGGACGCTACTCGACCGTGAACGTCCCTTCCATGCCGCCCTCCCGGTGGCCCGGGACGGCGCAGTAGAACTCGTACTCGCCGGGCTCGAGGGTCAGGGCGAGGCTCGTGTCGGCGCCCGTGATCGTGTCGCTGACCTCCTCGACGCCGTTGCCCTCGACCTCGACGTTGTGCGGGATCTGGGCGTCGTTCGTGAGGTGGATCGTGACCTCGCCGGCCGGCGCCGTGAGCTCCGTCTGGTCGAAGGCGAGCGCGCCGCCCGGGTCGGCCGCGAGCTCGAGCGTCGTCCCTCCTCCGCCTCCACCCGTGTCCTCGGTGGCGGCCGGCTCCTCCGCCTCCTCGTCGTCGTCGCCGCCACAGGCCGCGACGGCGAGCGCGAGCGCAGCGACCGCCAGCATGAGCAGGAGAATGCGTCGTGTCATGCGACTCCTTCCTGTCGGCTTCCCACGGTACCTACGCGCCGCGCGACGAAATGGATGAGGAGAGCCGCCGCCACGATCGCGGCCCACGCCGGCGAGAGGTCGGGCTCCGTCAGGGTCGGGATGCGGTGGGACGTGGTCCCCCGCTTGACGAGCTGCTCGAGCCAGAAGTCCTGGAGGGCGTTGGCGAGGCCGTAGACGAGCATGAGCGAGAGGTAGAAGCCGAGCACGGGCCGCATGAGACCGCCTCTGACGTCCGGGACAGCCCGGGAGAGGGCGAGCGCAGCGAGCGCGAGGAGCGTCCCGTCCATGCCGTGGTGATGCCCGAGGTGCACGGCGATCAGGTCCGGGTGGCCCGGCTCGGGTAGCACCTCGCCGGACATGAAGATCCAGCCGAGCCCGGGCACGTCCTCGGCCTTGACGCCGACGTCGGCCAGGATCCAGGGGATCGAGGCGAGCACGAGGACGACCGCGAGCACGAGGCGGGCAACGTCCCAGCGGACCCCGAACGGCCGCTGGACGCCGATCCCACCGCGGGCGAGGGCGAAGACGGTGAGCGCGACCGCGACGAGGGCACCGACGCCGGCGAACGCGTTCGCCGGCTTCGCGTCCAGGTCGGACTGCTCCACGACGCCCGGCCAGGCGACGGTGGCGCAGAGGACGGCGGCGACCGCTGCGACGACCAGCACCCAGCGCCGCCGGAGCCGCGCGACGAGGAGCGCGAGGATCGCGATGGTGACGAACGCCGTCGGGTAGCCGACGAAGACGAGCGCACGTCCCGCCCCACCGACGATCCCCGTCTCGCTGACGTTGTAGAGCTCGGCGGTGGCCACGCGGGCGGCCGCGACGAGCACCGCGAGAGCCACGAGGCCGAAGAGAGCCCAGACGGCCAGAACCTCGGCGAGGCCCGGGCGCGCAGCATGGTCCGCGTGCAACCGGCTTACCCTAAACCGCCGTGTCGGACTGCGCATCCCTGCGGCTTCGAGGCCGGACGCCCCCGCACGAATCACCCTTCGGAGGGAGTCCGCGCCCTTTCGGCGCGGGTTGAATTCGTCCTGGCTCTCCGCCGGGGCCCCGACGAGGAGGTACTGCGGCCGGCGTGGAACTCCGAGAGGTCAACGGCCTGGCGTCCCAGGCGCCCGATCCGTCGCCGCAGCGCGTGCGCTCCGCGGCGCCGGTCGACTCGTACCGGCGGCTCGCCGACGTCTTCCACGCCGTGCTGTCGGAGGAGACGCACGTCTCCGTGCTGGACCGCATCGCCGACACGCTCGCCGACATCATCCCGTTCGACGCCTTCACGATCTACCAGGCGGACGAGGCGCGCCGGCTCCTGATCCCCGTGATGGCGCGCGACCGCTGGGCGGCGGAGGTGATGAGCGACCGGCCGCGCTTCGGGGAGGGCATCACGGGCTGGGCGATCGAGCACGGCGAGGCGCAGCTCGTCAACGACGCGCATCTGGACCCGCGCGTGAAGCAGGTTCCCGGCACGCCGGAGGGCGAGCCCGAGGCGCTGATCTCGATCCCGCTCGTCGCGCGCGGCACGGTCAAGGGGGCGCTCAACGTCTACCGGCTCGGAGTCGGCGCCAGCTTCAGCGAGGAGGACTTCGAGCTCGCGAAGCGGTTCGGGGACGCCGCCGCGCTCGCGCTCGACAACGCGCAGGCGCGCGCGGTACTCGAGCTCCAGGCGCAGACCGACTCGCTCACCGGTCTCTACAATCACCGCTACTTCCACGAACGCCTCCGCGCCGAGCTGAACCGGGCGAGCCGCACGCACGATTCGATCGCCGTGCTCATGCTCGACATCGACGACTTCAAACGCGTGAACGACGTCCACGGCCACGGCGCCGGCGACCAGGTGCTCCTCGCCCTCGCCGGTCTCCTGCAGGAGACCGTGCGCACCTCCGACGTCGTCTGCCGCCTCGGCGGCGAGGAGTTCGGCGTCGTCATGGCCTCCTGCGATGCCGGCGACGCGCTCGGCCTGGCGCGGCGCATCGTCGACGCGCTCGCCGCGACCGACATCGAGCCGGCCGGGCGGCTCGGCGTCTCGATCGGCATCGCCCAGGGCCCCGAGCACGCCATGAACCCGCGGGAGCTCGTCGCCTGCGCGGAGGTGGCGATGATGACGGCGAAGGCGCGCGGCAAGAACCAGGCGGTGCTCTTCGACGAGCGCGTCGGCGAGCGCCCGGAGCCCGGCGAGGCCGGGCGCGACGTGCGCTCCATCGCGCACCTGAAGATGCTCCAGAGCCTGGCCGGCAAGCTCAACCGGCTGAACGACGTCCGCCAGATCGGCGCGGCGATCGTGACCGAGCTGCGGATGCTGGTCGACTACCACAGCTGCCGCGTGTACGTGGTCGACGGCGACGAGCTCGTCCCGGTGGCGTGGCGCGGCGACGTGGACGAGTACTCGGAGGAGAGCGTCGAGGCTCTGCGCTGCCGGATCGGCGAGGGCATCACGGGCCACGCGGCCGCGACCGGCGAGCCGATTCTGCTCGCCAACGCGATGGATTGCGACTTCGCCGTGACGATTCCGGGAACCGATGACGTGGACGAATCGATGATCGCCGTGCCGCTCCGCTACGGCACGCGGGTGATCGGCGCCGTCGTCATCTCGAAGCTCGGGGTCGGCCAGTTCGACGAGGACGACGTGCGCCTGCTCGAGGTGCTCGGCGGCCACACCTCGGTCGCGCTCGAGAACGCGCGGCTCTACGAGGCGGAGCGGCGCGAGGCCGAGCGGGCCAAGGCCTCGCTCGAGATCTCGAGCGCCCTGCTCGAGCTCAGCCGGCGCTTCGCCTCGGCGGGGACGCTGGCCGAAGTGCTCGAGCGCACCGCCGAGCACTCCGCACGGCTGCTGGGCGTGCCGAAGGCGTCCGTCTGGCTCCAGGACCGGCCGGGCGAGGACGTCCTCCCGCGGGCGCTCTTCGGCTACGCCGTCGGAGAGGAGCCGCCGGAGCGCGGCCTGGGCTTCCCGGACGAGCTCGCGCGCAGCTTCCTCGCCGCGCAGGAGCCGTTCGTCCTCGACCCGGCGGCCATCGGCGCGGTCGAAGGGCTCCGTGAGGCCGCCGCCGGCGGGAGCGTCGCGGTGGCACCGCTTCGGCTCGAGGGCAACCGCCTCGGCCTCGTCGTCGTCGCCGCCGGGCCGCGCGGTGAGGTCTTCGACGACCGCCGCATCCGCCTCCTGACCGGCGTCGCCCACCAGGCGAAGCTCGCCGTCGCCAACGCCTCGAGCTTCGAGAGCCTGGAGAAGACCTTCCTCTCCACCGTCGAGGCGCTCGCGAACGCCCTCGAGGCGAACGACGAGTACACCTCCTCCCACGCCCGCTGGATCAGCGACACGGCCCTCCTCGTCGGCCGGGAGCTCGGGCTCGACACGCCGGCGCTCAAGCGCCTCGAGCTGGGTGCCCTCTTCCACGACATCGGTAAGATTGGAATCCCCGAGGCGATCCTCTCGAAGCCGGGGCCGCTGACGCCGGAGGAGTGGAACGTCGTGCGGCTGCACCCCGAGCTCGGCGCCCGCATCCTCGGCCCCATCGAGCGTCTTGAGGACGTCTGCGAGATCGTCCGCCACTGCCACGAGCACTGGGACGGCAGCGGCTACCCCGCCGGCCTCGCCGGCGACGAGATCCCGATCGAGTCGCGCGTCGTCCTCGTCTGCGACGCCTACCACGCGATGACGACCGATCGCCCCTACCGCAAGCGCCTGTCTACGCAGGAGGCGCGGCGCCGCCTGCGCGAAGCGGCCGGGACGCAGTTCGACCCGCGCGTCGTCGAGGTCTTCCTCCGGCTCGTCCGGCCGTTGCGCGCGGTTCGCGCGGCCTAGAGCCTAGGCGGCCGCCAGCTCGACCCGCTCGATCGCGACCCGCTCGCTCGGCTTGTCGCGGGAGTCGCGCGGGAGGCCCGAGATGGCGTCGACGACCTCCATGCCCTCGCTCACATGGCCGAAGACCGTGTGCTTGCCGTCGAGCCACGGCGCCGACTCCGCGGTGACGATGAAGAACTGGCTGCCGTTCGTGTCCGGGCCGCGGTTGGCCATGGCGAGCGCGCCGCGGACGATGCGGTGCTCGTTGGGCTCGTCCTCGAACTCGTAGCCCGGGCCGCCGGTGCCGTCCCCGCGGGGGCAGCCGCCCTGGATCATGAAGTCAGGGATGACCCGGTGGAAGGAGATGCCGTCGTAGAAGCCGTCGCGCACGAGCTTCGTGAAGTTCTCGACCGTCCTCGGCGCGTCCTCGTCGAAGAGCTCGAGGGCGACCGGGCCGTGTGTAGTGTGGAGCGTCAGATGAGTCATCCGAGCACCGTAGCGAAGAGGACGCTCCGCTATGCCGCCTCGGTGCCCGAGCGCCTCGTCCGGGCGACGGCGGCGGCGCTCGGCGGGCTCTTGCACGAGAGCGCGCAGGTCCTGCTGCCCCGCTTCGTCCGGGGCTCGCGCCTTTACGAGGCGACGGCGAAGAACGCCCTGCGGATCGCCGTCGAGGCGGTGGGCGGCGTCGAGCCCGTGGAACCGCCGGAGATCTCCGTCGCGGACGTCACGAAGCGCAAGGCGGGCGGCAACGCCGTCGAGCTGGGCTCGATCGCCGCGTTCGGCTTCTCGCCGCTCTGGCTCCTCGCCGCCGCTTCCGACGTCCTGCACGGCTCGCGGGTGTACCTGGCCGAGTTCGTGGCGGAGCTGAAGCGCGCGGGCGTCGTCGGCGAGGACCGCGACATCGGCTCCGTGGACGAGCTACTCGAGGCGCTCGAGAGCGCTTCCGGCCGCACGGCCGGGCTGATCGACCTGCCGCCGCTCGAGCTGACCGAGCTGCGCGCCACGCTCGCCGAGCTCCGTCGCGACGCGGCCGGCCTGCCGGGTCTCGACCAGCTCGCGGCGCTCTACCGGGGTCTGCGGGCGCAGGCGGCCCGGGAGCGGCGCCCGCTGCTCGAGGTCTCGGTCGGCATGGGCCTGGCCTTCCTGACGTCGGCGAGGACTGTGGCCGACCGGCACCTCGCCGTCCCGTACCGCGAGGACTGGGCGCCGCTTCGCCACGAGGGCTTCGGCTCCTACGCGCGCCGCGTCTCCGTCCCGTACGCGCGGGCGGCCGGCGGGCACTTCGACCCGGCTCGGCCTTCGTGGACCGAGCGGCTGATCCTCAGGCTCGCCCGCGTGCGGTGAACGCGCCCGTCGTCGAGCCCGTCCGGGACGACGACGACCTCGCCGCCTGGGTGGCGGTCCACAACCGCGTCTCGCCGATGGCGGTGTCGCGGGACGAAGTGCGCGCCTACGCGAGGCGCTCGAGGGTGAGACACACCTGCTCGCGGCCCGCGGCAACGAGACCGTGGGGGCCGCGTTCGCCGCGCTCGACCCGGACCAGCGCTCGCGCAGCGCGGTCCTCGCCTGGGTCGCCGTCCTGCCCGAGGAGCGCGGCGCCGGCGTGGGCTCCGCCCTCGTCGCCGGGCTCGCGGGCTGGGTCGGCCGAACGGGGCTCGAGGCGGTCGAGGGCTACGTCGCGGAGGACGATGCCGAGAGCCTCGCGTGGGCCGGCCGGCGCGGGTTCGCCGAGGTAAGCCGGGACTCCTGGCTCGCGCTCGACCTCCGCCCGCTCGAGCCTCCGCCGGCCGACCCGCCTGCCGGCGTCGACATCGTCACGCTCGCCGCCCGCCCGGAGCTCCTGCGCGGGGTCTACGAGGTCGCCGGCGAGGCCTATCCGGACATCCCCGGCCACGAGGGCGAGATGGAGTCGTTCGACGACTGGGTCGCCCTCGACATGAGCGGGCCGAACGACGACCCCGAGGGCATCTTCGTCGCGCTGGCCGGCGCCGACGTCGTCGGCTACTCGAAGTTCCACCTCCCGCAGGCACGGCCGGGCGTCGCCGTCCACGACATCACCGGCGTCAGGCGCGCCTGGCGCGGTCGCGGCATCGCGGGGGCACTCAAGCGCGCGCAGATCGCGTGGGCGAAGGAGCGCGGCTACGAGCGGCTCGAGACGTGGAACGAGACGCGCAACACGCCCATCCGCAAGCTCAACGAGCGCCTCGGCTACCGCCTGGCGCCAGGCCGCGTGCTCGTCCGCGGCCCCCTCTTCCATTCGGCTCGAAACCTCCTACAGTCCGAGTAGGCCACCCACTGCGGCCATAGGGGAGGGCGGTTCTTGTCGACCTGGGAGAGCACCACCTGGCTTGCCATCGGCGCGTCGGCGCTCGTCGCGCTCGTGCTTGCGCTCGCCCTCGTCCTCGTCGCGAGGCGCCGGCACACGGGAGCCGCGCCGGCGGAGCCCCCGGAGGAGGCGAGCGC
>JBOHAK010000174.1:0-5510 GCA_050697795.1 Gaiellaceae bacterium | reverse complement strand
GCATGTCGGTGGGCAGGACGACGCAGACCTCCGCGCCGGATTCGCGCAGCCCCGCTGCGACGCCGACGATCGGTGCGCGCACATCGCTCCCGTCGTCCACGAGCGGGAAGGGGAGCTCCAGGCTGTCGGCTTCCTTGCCGACTACGAGCACACGACCGAAGGCCTCGGCGAGCACACGGTGCGCCCGCTCGGCCAGCGTCTCTCCTTCGTAGACGGCGAGCGCCTTCGGCGACCCGAACCGCCGGCTCGCGCCGCCGACGAGGAGGACGCCGGCTACCTCGTCCCGGCCGCGTACCACGCCCGCGCGCTCAGCTCGAACCCTCCCGCGGGGGCGCCCAGGCGCCGGCGGTACTCCGCCCGGAGCGCCTCGCGCCCGGTGTCGTCCAGGGAGGCCGCGTAGGCACCGGAGGGCGCCACGCCGGCGATGAACGGCTCCCAGAGGTCGTCGAAACTCTCGTACGCCGCCGACACGACGAGCTCCCCGTGCGACACGTCGTGGAGACCGGCGCCCCGCCAGAGCGCCTCGAGCTCGCCCCGGCGGCCGAACGACATCCGCGTCCGCTCGTCGACCTCGGCGACGCCGACCGGGTCGAGCGCGGCGGCCGCGTCCCAGAACGCGCGCAGGAGCGTCATCTCCCCCGCGTAGTCCCACACGCAGGCGGCCACCGCGCCGCCGGGGCGGGTCACGCGGCGCATCTCCGCCACGCCCGTCTCCGGGTCCGCCATGAAGTTGACGACGAGCTGGGCGAGCACGGCGTCGAACGAGCCGTCCTCGAAGGGAAGCGACTCGGCCGAGGCCTGCCGGACGTCGACGCCGGGGAGGCGGTCGCGCAGCGCCTCGACGAACGGCGCCGAGGGGTCGACCGCAGCAACGCGCTCGGCGCCGACGAGCTCGACCAGGCGGAGTGTCCCGGCCCCGGTCCCCGCGCCGACGTCGAGCACCGTCGCACCCGGCGCCACGCCGGCTACGCCGGCCAGCGCGTCGCAGAGATCGAAGCTGTACCGGCCGACGAGCCGGTCGTACGCCTCCGCCGGGACCGCGAACGTCACGTGATCCGCCCGGGCTCCGAGTAGACGTTGAGCCGTCCGCCGCGGACGAAGCCGCAGAGCGTGATCCCGCGGTCGCGGGCGAGCTCGACGGCGAGCGTGGAGGGCGCGCCGACGGCGACGAGGATCGGACAGCCGGCGACCGCCGCCTTCTGGACGAGCTCGAAGGAGAGGCGGCCGCTCACGCAGAGCAGCTTGTCGTCGAGCGGCAGCAGGCCGTCGAGGAAGGCACGGCCGACGACCTTGTCCATCGCGTTGTGGCGACCGACGTCCTCGCGGACGCACAGGAGCCCGCCGCCCGCGTCGAAGAGGCCCGTGGCGTGGAGCCCTCCGGTGGCCGCGAAGGCCGGCTGCGCCTCGCGCAGGCGGTCGGGGAGGGCCGACACGACAGGGGCGGGCACGCTCAGATCGCTCTCCACGCGCGCGGCCTCGACGGCGATCGCCTCGAGCGCCCCCTTGCCGCAGACCCCGCACGACGAGGACGTGTAGAAGTTCCGCCGCAGCCGCTCCGGGTCGAAGTCGCCCTCGACACCGACGTCGACCGTGTTCGCGGCGAGGTCGGCGGTGGGCTCCGCCGCGACCGCGGGGATGCCCTCGGAGCGCAGGAAGCCGACGGCGAGCTCCTCGTCGTGCCCGGGAGTCCGCATCGTCACGGCGATCGGGTCGCCGTCAACGCGGATCTCGAGCGGCTCCTCGACCGCCAGGTCGTCCGGCTCCGTCCCGCCGCCGGGAAGCCGCACGACCTCGGTGCGGGCCGCGGAGTACGGCGGGAGCGCGTTCACTATCATCGAACCATAGACGTCCTCAAGCTCACCGAGCTCCTGCCGAGCCTGCCGCGGGAGCGGACGAGGCTGCTGGACAACCTCGGCCGGGTGCGGCGCGAGGTCGGGCCGATGACGCCCGAGCTTTCCGACGCCGTTGCCGACCACATGAACGTCCGGCGCGGCGAGGTGCACGAGGTCGTCTCCTTCTATTCGTTCCTCGAGGTGCCGCGGGAGGCCGTCCGCGTCTGCATCGGCCCGGTGTGCGACTGCCTGGGCGCGAAGGATCTGCTCGCGCGCGAGCAGGAGAGGGCGAACGGCGTGCCGGTCCTCGGCGTCGAGTGCCTGGGGCACTGCGAGCTCGCGCCCGTGCTCCTGCGCGGGGACGTCGTCGAGCCGGAGGCGGTCCACCGGACGAACGACGGCGCCTCGACCGGGCTCGGGCAGGCGGATGCGACGCTCGCCGACTACGAGGCGCGCGGCGGCTTCGACGTGCTCCGCAACCTCCCCTCCGCGGAGCGCATCGTCGAGGAGCTGAAGGCGAGCGGCCTCGCCGGCTACGGCGGCGCCGGCTTCCCCACCGGGCTGAAGTGGGAGGCGGTCGCCCGGGAGCCGCTCCCGCGCTACGTCGTCGTCAACGCCGACGAGGGCGAGCCGGGGACGATGAAGGACCGCTACGTGATGGAGCGCCGGCCGCACCTCATGCTCGAGGGGATGCTCGTCGCGATGCGCTTCGCCCAGGCGACCGAGGGGTTCGTCTACCTCCGCGAGGAGTACGCGACGGCGAGAGCCCGCCTGACGGAGGCGATCGAGGAGCTCCGCCTCGCGGGCCTGCTCGACGGTCTCTCCGTCGAGCTCGTGATCGGCGCGGGCGCGTACATCTGCGGCGAGGAGACGGCGATGCTCGAGTCCATGGAGGGCCGCCGCGGCATGCCGCGCCTCAAGCCGCCCTTCCCGAGCCAGGTCGGCTACCTCGGCCGCCCGACGCTGATCCAGAACGTCGAGACGCTGGCGCACATCCCGGCCATCCTCCGCGACGGCGGCGAGGCCTGGACGCCCGTGCGGCTCTGGTCCGTGTCCGGCGCCGTGCGCGAGCCGGGCTGCTACGAGGCCCCGCTCGACGTGACTGCGCGGCGACTCGTCGACGACTACGCGGGCGGCGCGACCGAGGAGATCGGCGCGATCGTGCCGGGCGGGGCGGCGAGCGGGATCCTCCCGCCCGCAGCGCTCGACGTCCCGCTGACGCGCGACGCGCTGCGCGACTGGGGCGTCGGCGCGGGCTCCGCCGGGCTGCAGGTGTTCCCCGCGAGCTACTCCCCGCTCCGGCTCCTCGCCGAGACGATGCGCTTCTTCGCGGAGGAGTCGTGCCAGAAGTGCACGCCGTGCCGCATCGGAAACCGCGGCATGCACCATCTGCTCGAGGAGCTCGAGGACGGTCGCGTCGCCATGTCCCGGGAGCAGGCCGAGGAGTGGCTCGACGCGATGGCCGCGACGTCGATCTGCGGGCTCGGGCAGGGCGCGCCGTTCCCGATGCGGGCGGCGTTTCGCTACTGGCCGGAGCTCTTCGCGCCGCTCGGCGAGCAGTCGCAGGTCGCGTGAGCGCCGAGGCGACCGGCGCCCAGGCTCTGGACGCCGAGGCGCTGGACCGCGAAGACCCGCTCGCGCGCTTCCGGGACGAGTTCGTGTTCGAGGAGGGCGGCCCCCTCTATGTCGACGGCAACTCGCTCGGCCGGCTGCCGAGGAGGACGCGCGAACGGCTCGCCCTCGTCGTGGACGAGTGGGCGACGGCGCTCGTGCGCGGCTGGCAGGAGTGGATCGACCTCCCCGTCCAGGTGGGCGACGTGCTTGCCGAAAGCGTGCTCGGCGCCCGGCCCGGCGAGGTGGCCGTCACCGACTCCGTGACGGTGAACCTCTACAAGCTCGCACGGGCCGCCCTCGGTGGCCGCCCGGGACGAAGCGCCGTCGTCACGAACAGGGGCAACTTCCCGACCGACCGCTACGTCCTCGAGGGCCTCGACTGCGAGCTCCGCCTCGTCGAGACGGACCCGGTCGCGGGGCCGAGCCCCGCCGACGTCGAGGCGGCCTGCGCTCCCGGCGACGTCGCGCTCGTAACGCTGTCACAGGTCGACTACCGCTCGGGCGCACTCGCCGACCTGACGGCCGTCACCGAGGCCGCGCAGGCGGCCGGCGCGCTCGTGCTCTGGGACCTCAGCCACTCGGCCGGCGCCGTGCAGGTCGGCCTCGAGGAGCACGGCGTCGACCTCGCCGTCGGCTGCACCTACAAGTACCTGAACGCCGGCCCCGGCGCGCCCGCGCTCCTCTACGTGCGCTCCGCCCTTCAGGAGGAGCTGTGCACGCCGATCCAGGGCTGGTTCGGGCAGCGCGACCAGTTCGCCATGGAACGGCCGTACGAGCCGGCCGAGGGCGTCGCCCGCTTCCTCGCCGGCACCCCGTCCGTGGCCGGCCTCGTGGCCGTGCGCACCGGCGCCGAGCTCGTGGGCGAGGCCGGCATCGACGCGATCGCGGCGAAGGGCCGTGCCCTCACCTCCTACGCCGTCGAGCTCCACGACGCGCTGCTCGCGCCGCTCGGCGTCGAGCTTGGCACGCCGCGCGACCCGGCCCGCCGCGGAGCGCACGTCGCCTTCCGCCATCCTGAGGCCTGGCGCATCTGCCGCGCCCTCATCGAGCGCGCCGTCGTCGTCCCCGACTTCCGCGGCCCGGACACGGTGCGCTTCGCCTTCCCACCGCTCTACACGCGCTTCGGCGAGGTCCGCGACGCGGTCGAGCGGCTGCGCGGCGTCATCGAGCGGCGCGAGTTCCTCGAGGTCGACCCGGCGCTCACCCGCGTGACGTGAGCGAGGCGGACGTTACGATGGACGGGATGGCCGAGACGGTCACGTTCACGCTCGACGGGCAGACGGTCAGCGCGCCCGAGGGCGAGCTCCTCGTCCACGCGGCGGCCCGGCACGGCGTCTTCATCCCGACGCTCTGCCACGACGACAAGCTCGCTCCGTACGGCGGTTGCCGCATGTGCGTCGTCGGCGTCGAGGGCTCGCCGCGGCCGCTTCCGGCCTGCGCGACCGGCGTCGCCGAGGGCATGGTCGTCTCCACCAACTCGTCCGTGCCGCAGTTTCAGAAGACGCTCACGGAGATGCTCCTCGCCGAGCACCTGAACCCCGACCCGGGCGGGCGCCCGAACGAGCTCGTCGACCTCGCGGAGGAGCTCGACGCGGAGGCGCCGTTCATCCTGCCGGACGCGAAGCGCGAGCCGTACGACGATCGCAACAAGTTCATGGGGTACGACCCCGACGCCTGCATCCTCTGCAACCGCTGCGTGCGCTACACGCAGGAGGTCATGCAGTGCTCGGCGCTTTCGCTCGAAGGCCGCGGGCCACACGCGCGGATCGTCCCGACGCACGGCTACTCATGGCTCGACACCGAGTGCGAGCTGTGCGGCGGCTGTCTTTCCGTGTGCCCGACCGGCGCGATCTACGAGAAGTTCGAAGAGGGCACCGAGCGGCCGGAGCGAGCGCTCACCAAGGTGAAGTCGACCTGCACGTTCTGCGGCGTCGGCTGTCAGGTGGACCTGAACGTCGACCCGAAGACGCAGCGGATCGTGAAGGTGACCTCCGAGCCGCACTACGTCTCGAACGAGGGCAACCTCTGCGTCAAGGGCCGCTTCGCCTTCAACTTCGTCCACCA
>JBOHAK010000173.1:0-14498 GCA_050697795.1 Gaiellaceae bacterium | reverse complement strand
AACCGCCACGGCTTCCATACAGCGCCCTGCTTTCGTACGGCGCGCTGATCCACTTTCGGAAAGGAATGCCCGTGAAGCGCATATTCCTGCTCCTCTCGGCGGCCGTGCTCGCGGCTCTGGCCGTCGCGCCCGTCGCCGCGGCGAAGGTCATCGTGGGGACCGCGGCCGACGACACGCTCGCCGGCACCGCGAGGCGCGACTTCGTCTACGGCCGGGCCGGGGCCGACACGATCGCCGGCAACGGCGGCTCCGACTTCCTCTTCGGCCAGCGGGGGAACGACACGGTCTCGGGCGACGACGGCCGCGACTTCGTGTGGGGCGGGCCGGGCAACGACTCGCTCCAGGGCGCCGCGGGGCCCGACGTGCTCTATGCGGGCTGGGGCATCGACACGCTCGAGGGCGGGCCCGGCGGCGACGTCCTCCGCGCCGCCGAGCACGACGGCGCGCCGGACGTCCTCGACTGCGGCGAGGGCTTCGACCGGGCGGTCATCCGCGCCGGCGACGTCGCCGTGGACTGCGAGCGCGTCCGCACGCTCGCGGCACGCCGTTCGCGCGTCCACTTCCAGCGTGGGACGCTCGGCGACGACACGCTGACCGGCACGGAGCGGCGGGACTTCATCCTCGCCCGGGCCGGCAACGACACGGTCACCGGGCTCGGCGCGAGCGACTTCCTCTTCGGCCAGCGCGGCGACGACGGCCTGGACGGCGGGGACGGCGCGGACTACCTGTGGGGCGGCTCCGGCTCCGACGACCTCGAGGGCGGCGCCGGGCCGGACTGGCTCTGGGGCGGCTGGGGAGCCGACGACCTCTCCGGCGGCGAGGGGAACGACCGCCTCCACACGGCGGCCGACGACAACGCCGCCGACACGCTCGACTGCGGCGAGCACCCGGACGACCGGGATCGCGCGGTGATCCGGCCGGGCGACACGGCCGTCGACTGCGAGCGCGTCCGCACCCTGCCCGGCTAGGCAGGGGCGAAGGGACGCGGCGGGGCCCTGACGGGGTCGGGGCCCCGCCGCTGCATGCCTACGGCCCGGCGGCGAGCGGCTTCTCCACGATGTCGCGCCGCCTCGCGACGTGCATTCCCGCGCGTTCGTAGAGGCGCACGGCGCCGGTCAGGTTCTCGGCGTCGACGTCCAGCCCCGCGCGCGTCATCCCGCGCCGGCGGAACTCGCAGAAGGCGTGCTGCAGAAGGCAGAGGCCGACACCGCGCCGCCGCCACGGCCGGCGCACGCCGAGGACCGTCACCCACCCGAACGCCGGATCGCCCGAGGTGTGGATGCCGCAGAGGCAGATGCCCGCGAGCTCGTCCCGCTCCTCGAGGAGGAACCAGAGCTGCGGGTCGAAGGTGGGGTGCTCCACCATCCTCGTCCGCCACACCGCGAACGGCTCGCGGACGAACTCCCAGTGGTCCTCGAAGGCCTCCATGTCGGCCTCGTAGACGCGCTGCTCGTCCTCGCCGGGGACGAACGTGCGCACCGCGAGGCCCTCCGGCCACTCCGGCCCGGGCAGGTCGACGCCGAGCTCGGCCCGCATCTCGAGCGTATGGCGGATCGTGCGGTAGCCGGCCGCGTCATAGACTGCCGAGAGCGGCTCGTCGGGCAGGGTCACGACTCCGCGGAGGAGCGCCCCGGGCGCGGCGCTCCGCAACGCCCACTCCTCGGCCGCCCCGAGCAGCGCCGCGGCCCCGCCCAGCCCCCGCCTGCGGGGATGCTCGCAGAGGTAGAGCCAATAGCGGGTCCTCTCCGCCTCCTCGCGGGCGTCCGCGTAGGCGGCGAGCCGCCCCCGCGCGTCCTGCGCGACCCAGAGCTCGACGCCGGGCAGCCGGGCCCAGTGCGCCACCTCCTCGGGGGTCGCCAGCGCCTCGCCGTGCAGCTCTTGTGCGTGATCGTTCAGGAGCTCGGCGATCGCGCCCGCCTCGTCGCCCGCCGGCTTCCGCACGCGGGCGGCGTTCCCGGGCGCGTCGTCCCGTCTCGTCGCCTCCACAGGCAGACGATAGCCCGGTGGGCGCCCGAGGCGATGGTCGCGCGATCCCGGTCGTACACTCGACCAATGGCGGAGGCGCGCAAGACCGTCACGATCGTTTTCTCCGACGTGAGCGGCTCGACGGCCCTGGGCGAGCAACTCGATCCGGAGACCGTGCGTCGCGTCATGCGGCGGTACTTCGACGAGGCCCGGGCCGTGCTCGAGCACCACGGCGGAACGGTGGAGAAGTTCATCGGCGACGCCGTCATGGCCGTCTTCGGCATCCCGCAGCTCCACGAGGACGACGCCCTGCGGGCCGTCCGCGCGGCGGCCGAGCTGCGCGAGCGGCTCATCCGCCTCAACGAGGAGCTGACCGGCGACTGGGGCGTCCAGATCGCCGTCCGCACGGGCGTCAACACGGGCGAGGTCGTGGCGGGGGACGCGGCGCAGGCGCAGTCCTTCGCCACCGGGGACGCGGTCAACGTCGCGGCCCGGCTCGAGCAGGCCGCCCGGCCGGGGGAGATCCTGATCGGGGATGCGACCCGGCGGCTCGTGCGCGAAGCGGTTCGGGTCGAGGCGGTGGACGCGCTGGGTCTCACGGGCAAGGCGAAGCCGGTTCCCGCCTGGCGGCTCGTCGAGGTTCTCCCCGACGTGCCGGCCTTCACGCGGAGGCTGGATGCCCCCTTCGTCGGGCGCGAGAACGATCTCTCGGTCGTGGAGGCCGCCTTCGAGCGCGCGGCGAGCGAGCGGGCGTGCCGCCTCCTGACGGTGCTCGGGCCTCCCGGCGTGGGCAAGTCACGACTTGCGCGCGAGCTGCTGACGGCCGTCGGCGGGCGCGCCCGCGCCGTCATCGGCCGCTGCCCGCCGTACGGGGAGGGAATCACCTACTGGCCGCTCGCCGAGATCGTCGAGCAGGTGGCCGGCCGCGATCCCACGGCGCTGGCCGAGCTCGTCGCCGGCGAGGAGAGCGCGGAGCTGGTCGCGGAGCGGATCGCCGGCGCCGTCGGCCTCGCGGGCGCGGGCGGACGCAGCGAGGAGATCTTCTGGGCCGTCCGCAAGCTGCTCGAGGCGCTCGCCCGCGAGCGTCCCGTGATCGCCGTGCTCGACGACATCCACTGGGCCAGGCCGACCTTCCTCGACCTGCTCGAGTACCTCACGGGCTTCGCGAGCGGGCCGATCCTCCTGCTCGCGCTCGCGCGGACGGATCTGCTCGAGGCGCGGCCCTCCTGGGCGGCTCCGAGGCCGAACGCGTCAACCGTCGTGCTCGAGCCGCTGTCCGGGCAGGCGGCGGACGCCCTGATCGCGAGCCTTGCCGGGAGCACGGCCGTCTCCCGGGCGGCGCGGACCCGGATCGCGGAAGCGTCGGGTGGCAACCCGTTGTTCGTCGAGCAGATGCTGGCGCTCCAGATCGAGGAGGGCGGGCTCGACGGCGAACTCGAGCTCCCGCCGACCATCCAGGCGCTCCTCGCGGCCCGCATCGACCACCTCGGCGCGGAGGAGCGTGCGGTGCTCGAGCGCGCGTCGGTCGAGGGCCGCAGCTTCCACCGCGGGGCCGTGTCGGAGCTCTTGCCGGCGGGCTCGCGCGACGCGCTCAGCGGCCACCTCATGTCGCTCGTGCGCAAGGAGTTCATCCGCCCCGACCGGGCGCTCTTCGCCGGGGACGACGGGTTCCGCTTCGCGCACATCCTCCTCCGCGAGGCGGCCTACGGGGCGATGGCGAAGGAGCTGCGGGCGGACCTCCACGAGCGCTTCGCCGCCTGGCTGGCGCGGGCCGCCGAAGGGCGGGCGGCGGAGTACGAGGAGATCCTCGGCTACCACCTGGAGCAGGCGCACGGCTACCGGGCCGAGCTCGGGCCCGTGGACGACGCCGCCATGGCGCTGGGGCGGCAGGCGGCCGAGCGGTTCGCGTCCGCCGCCCAGCGGGTCATCGCTCGTGGAGACAGGCCCTCGCAGGTCAACCTGCTCTCCCGCGCCGTCGCGTTGCTCCCCGCCGGCGACCGCATGCGCCTCGAGCTCCTCGCCGAGCTCGGGGACGCGCTCACCGAGATGGGCGACTACGAGCGCGCCGAGGCGGCGCTCGGCGAGGCGATCGAGGGCGGGGCGGGCGAGGACGGCGCGTGGATCGAGGCCCGCGCGCGAGTCTCGCTCGCGGAGCTCCGCTACTCGACGGCGCCGGGCGACGTCGCCGAGCGGCGGCGGGAGGTCGAGCGTGCGATCGAGGTCCTCGACTCGGCGCACGACGAGCTCGGCCTGGCGAGGGCCTGGGATCTCTTCGCCTCCCTGCACCACGGGGTGGGGCGAAGCTCCGCGGCCCAGGCCGCGTGGGAACGCTCGATCGAGCACGCCCGCCGGGCCGGCAGCGTGCGGGACGAGGTCTCGGGTCTCTCGTGGCTGGCCTCGGTGGCGCTCTGGGGCCCGACTCCCCGCGCCGAGGCTCGCACCCGGTGCGAGGAGATCCTGGAGCGCGTGAAAGGGAATCTGGAGGAGGAGGCCAGCGTGCTCGGCCAGCTCGGCTGCCTCAGCGCGCTCGAGGGCGACTTCGACGAGGCCCGGTCCCTCCAGGCGCGCCGCGCGGCCATCTTCGACGAGCTGGGGCTCGAGCTGGCCGCGGCGTGGGTCGCCCACACGACCGGGTGGGTGGAGCTCCTCGCCGACGACGCGCAGGCCGCCGAGCTCGTCCTCCGCCCCGCGTATGAGACGCTCGAGCGCATGGGCGCGAAGACGCAGCTCCAGGTCGTGGGCTCCTACCTGGTCCACGCGCTGACGCTCCAGGGCCGCCACGAGGAGGCGGAGCCGCTCGCGCTCAGGGTCGAGGAGCTCGACCCGACGGGGGTCGCCGAGATCGCGTCGGCACGCTCGGCGCGGGGAAGGGCCGCCGCCGCGCTCGGCCGGGGCGCGGAAGGGGAGCGGCTGGCGGCCGAGGCCGTGGCGCTCGTCGACGAGACCGACTTCCTCATCGATCGCGCGGATGCGCGGATGGTCCTCGCGGACATCCTGCGCTCGGCCGGACGCTCCGAGGAGGCCGCGCAGCTGCTCGAGGAAGCCCTCCGGCTGCACGAGCGCAAGGGCAACCTCGTCTCGAGCCAGCGGGCAGCGGCTCTCCTGGGCGAGCTCGGCCGCTGACGCCGGCAGACGGCGGTGCTCGTTGATTCGGCGGTGGGATTGGGCTACGGTCGGGCCTCGTCCGAGACCGGAAGGAGACGATGGCCAAGCCCGAGTGGATACAGGTGTCGGAGGCCTTCCCCGACTATCAGGAGGCGCTCGCGATCTACACGACGACCGCGGATGCGGATTCCGAGTACGCGGAAAAGCTGCTTCTCGAGCCGCTGCCGCTCCTCGTCCAGAACATCCCGGAGGTGAAGGAGGACTGGTCGGTCTTCGTCGCGCGGGTGAACGGCCAGGAGGCCGTGGGCAGGCTCAAGCCCCCGAGGAAGGCTCTGGTCACGTGGACCGTGATCCCCACGCTGAAGCAGGTGCACGGCGTGGTCTATCGCCTCCCGCCGAACGGCACGGCGAGCTGAGCGAGGGCGCTCAGCCGGCGGGCACCACGGCCGCGTCCACCGCGCCGCGCAGCGAGGCGACGTAGGCGCGGAGGCCGTCGGGGCCCGACTCCTCCGCCACCTGCACCGCCCGACTCCCGACCACGACCCCGTCCGCGAGCGCGGCCGCGGCTGCCGCGTGCTCGGGCGTCGAGATTCCGAAGCCCGCGAGGAGCGGCACGTCCGTGACCGCGCGGGCCCGCTCGACGAGCTCCGCGAGCCGACTAGAGACGCTCTCGCGCGCGCCGGTCGTCCCGGTGAGGGAGACGAGGTAGAGCCAGCCGTCGGTGCGCTCGGCCGCGCGGCGGACGCGCTCCGGCGGCGAGGTCGGCGCCACGAGCTGGACGCGGGGGATCTCCGGCGCCGCCTCGAGCGGCAAGTCGGCGACGATGAGGCTCGTCGCGCCGGCCGCCCGGACGTCGGCCCAGAAGCGCTCGTAGCCGTAGGCCTCTAGGATGGACGCATAGGTCATGGGCACGAGCGGGACGTCCGGCCCCACGCGGTGCCTGATCTCGGCGAGGCACGTCAGGCAGGCCTCGGTTCGCATGCCCAGCCCGAGCGCGCGCTCGCCGGCCAGGCGGATGACGGGACCGTCGGCGAGCGGGTCGGAGAAGGGGAAGCCGATCTCCACCAGGTCGGCGCCGCCCGCGACGGCGGCCTCGGCCAGCGCCGGCGTGTCCGGGAAGGCCATCAGGTAGACGGCGAGCTTCTTCTCAGCCATGGGCGAGGACGACGGCGAGGTCCTTGTCGCCGCGGCCGGAGAGGCAGACGACGATCAGCTCGGCGTCGAGCTCGAGCGCCCGCGCGAGCGCGTGCGCGGGCTCGAGCGCCGCCAGGATCCCCTCCCGCTCGGCCAGCAGGTGAAGCGCGGCGAGCGCCTCTTCGTCCGTGGCCGGGACGTAGTGCGCGCGGCCAGAGTCCCGCAGATGCGCGTGCTCGGGGCCGACGCCGGGGTAGTCGAGGCCCGCCGAGATCGAGTGGGCGTCGGCGATGTGGCCGTCCTCGTCGGCGAGGATCGACGAGCGCGCGCCGTGCAGGACGCCGGCCCGCCCCGTACCCAGGCTCGCCGCGCCGGCCGCCTCGACGCCGACGAGGCGCACCTCGTCGTCCGCGAGGAAGCCGGTGAAGATCCCGATCGCGTTCGAGCCACCGCCGACGCAGGCGACCACGGCGTCCGGGAGCCGCCCCTCCGCGGCCAGGACCTGCTCCCGCGCCTCGCGTCCGATGACCGCCTGGAGGTCGCGCACGATCTCCGGGTAGGGATGCGGGCCGACGCAGGAGCCGATCAGGTAGTGCGTCGTCTCGACGTTCGTGATCCAGTCGCGGATCGCCTCGCTCGTCGCCTCCTTGAGGGTGCGCGTCCCGAACTCCACCGGCCGCACCTCCGCACCGAGCAGGCCCATGCGCTCCACGTTCGGCTTCTGGCGCTCCATGTCCTCGGCGCCCATGTAGACGACGCACTCGAGACCGAAGCGGGCGCAGACCGTGGCGGCGGCGACGCCGTGCTGGCCCGCGCCGGTCTCCGCGACGATGCGCTGCTTGCCGAGGCGCCGGGCGATCAGCGCCTGGCCGACGGCGTTGTTGATCTTGTGCGCGCCCGTGTGGCAGAGGTCCTCGCGCTTGAGGTAGATGCGGCGGCCGTCGCCGACACGCTCCGCGCGGTAGAGCGGGGTGGGGCGGCCGACGTACGTCGCCTGGAGCTGCGCCAGCTCGTCGTGGAAGGACGGGTCGGTCTGGATCGCCGCCCAGCCGCGCTCCAGCTCGTCGAGCGCGGGCATGAGCGTCTCCGGGACGTACTGCCCGCCGTAGGCGCCGAACGAGCCCGGCACGGTGACGCTCACGTCCGGACCGCCTCGAGCCGGCGCGTCGCGTCCACGAACGCGCGGACGCGCGTGTGGTCCTTCACGCCTGGGCGCGCCTCCAGGCTGCGGCTCGCGTCCACGCACCAGGGCCGGACGGCCTCCGCGGCGGCGCGCACGTTGTCCGGGCCGAGCCCGCCCGCGAGGACGACGCGCCCCGCGATGTCGGCGGCGCGCTCCCAGTGGGTCTCGTCCTCGCCGAGCCACGGCAGGTCGACGACCGTGGCCACCCGCTCGCCGCCGCGCAGGAGGACGCCGTCGCGGGCGCGGTGACCGCCCTCCTCCGGATACAGCTGGACGAGGTCGGTGCCGGCGTCATGCTGCTCGCCGACGAAGACCGCAACCGAGAGCATCGTCTCCGGCACGGGCAAAGGGGCCTCGGCGCGGCGCGGGCTCTCGGCGAGGACGAACCCGGCCAGGTCGGCGCCGGCCTCGGCCGCGACGTCCACGTCCTCTTGGCGGGTAAGGCCGCAGACCTTCACGAGCGGGCGGGCGAGCAGGTCGGCGAGCTTCGCGGCAGGGTCCTCCGCGCGCATGAGCGCGGAGCCGACGAGGATCGCGTCCGCGCCGGCGAGCTCGGCCTCGGCGCCCTGCGCCCGGCTCCCGATGGCGCTCTCGGCCACGACCACGCGGTCGCGCGGCGCGCGCGCCACGAGCGCGAGCTGCTCCCTGCGGTCGATGGCGAACGTGCCGAGGTCGCGCGCGTTCACGCCGATCACCTCGGCCCCGAGCGCGACGGCTCGCTCGAGTTCCTCCACGTCGTGCGCCTCGACGAGCAGGTCGAGCCCCAGCGTCCGGCCGCCCTCGAGCATGAGGCGCGCTTGCTCGTCGTCCAGGTCGCGCAGGAGGACGAGCGCCGCGTCGGCGCCCGCGATCCTGCACTGCAGGAGGTCGCCCTGGTCGCGGAAGAAGCCCTTGGCGAGGAGCGGCAGGGCGGTCGCGGCGCGCGCCCCCTGGAGGTCGGCGAACGAGCCGCCGAACCGCTCGTCGACGAGCACGGAGACGGCGGCGGCCCCGCGCTCCTCGAAGGACTTTGCGAGCGCCGCGGCGTCCGCGTCGGGCCGCAGGTCGCCGGCCGACGGCGAGCGCCGCTTCACCTCCGCGATCGCCCCGAGCCCGGGCACCGCGAGCGCGTCGCGGAAGCGCCCCATCAGCGCTCCCCCTGCCCCGACAGGCCACGACCAGGTGCCAGGCACCAGGACATGTCCTGTGGACGCCTCACGCTCTCCTCTGCCTCTCTGCCCGGGTCGTCCACAGGACGTGGCACGAAGGGCACTGCGCCTGCCGGGCGCGACTTGGTGCCAGGCACCAGGACGTGGCGCATCAGGCCGGGACCTCCTCGCGGGAGAAGGCGATCAGCGCCTCGAGGCGCTCGGCGGCGGCGCCCGAGTCGACGGCCTCCGCGGCGGCACGGTAGCCCTCCTCGAGGTCGTCCGCGCGGCCGGAGGCCGCGATCGCGCCCGCCGCGTTCAGCAGCACCGCCTCGCGCTTCGCGCCCGGCGCGCCCGCGAAGACCTCCCGCAGAAAGGCGGCGTTCTCCTCGGGCGTCCCGCCGGCGAGCTCCGCCGAGGAGCAGCGCGGGACGCCGAAGTCGGCCGGGTCGATCTCGCGCCGCTCCACCCGACCCTCGGCCACCTCGCAGACGAGGTTCGGGCCGGCCGGCGAGAGCTCGTCGATCCCGCCCGCGCCGTGCACGACGAAGGCGCGCCGCGCGCCGAGCCGGGCGAGCACCGAGGCGATCGTCTCCACCAGCTCCGGAGCGTAGACGCCGACCACCTGCGCGCGGGCGCCCGCCGGGTTGGTGAGCGGGCCGAGCACGTTGAAGACGGTGCGCGTGGCGAGCTCCCGCCGCACCGGGGCCGCGTGGCGCATGGCCGGGTGGTGGGAGGGGGCGAAGAGGAAGCCGAAGCCGAGCTCGTCGATGGACTGCTCGATGCGGGGGGGAGGCAGGTCGAGCCGGAAGCCGAGCGCCTCGAGCACGTCCGCGGAGCCCGACGCCGAGGAGACGGCGCGGTTCCCGTGCTTCGCCACCCCGGCTCCCGCGGCCGCGGCCACCAGAGCCGCCGCCGTAGAGATGTTGAACGTCCGCGCGCCGTCGCCGCCCGTCCCTGCCGTGTCCACGAGGTCGTCGCGCGCCGGCCGCACGGCGAGGACGTGCTCGCGCATCGCCTCCGCGCAGCCGGCGATCTCGTCCGGCGTCTCGCGCTTGAGCCGCAGCGCGACAAGGAACCCGCCCATCTGGGCCGGCGTCGCCTCGCCGTCCATGATCGCGTTCATCACGCGGCGTGCCTCGTCCTGCGAGAGGTCGCGCCCCTCGAGCAGCCGCGCGAGCGCCTCCTGGATCGTCACCGCCTGCCCTCCAGGAAGTTCCGGCCGAGCGCGGGGCCGTCCGGCGTGAGCACGGACTCGGGATGGAACTGGATGCCGACGACGGGGAGCTCGCGGTGCCGCACGGCCATGACCTCGCCGTCGTCCGAGCGGGCGCAGACCTCCAGCTCGTCCGGCACCGACGTGGCGGCGAGCGAGTGGTAGCGGCCGCCCTCGAGCGGATCGGGCAGGCCCTCGAAGATCCCGGTCCCGTCGTGGGAGACGGAGCTCGCCTTGCCGTGCAGGAGCCGCTGCGCCTGGCCGACCTCGCCCCCGAAGGCCTCGACGATCGCCTGGTGGCCGAGGCAGACGCCGAGCGTCGGCACGCGCGGCCCGAGCCGCCGGACGATGTCGACCGACGCGCCCGCGTCCACGGGGCGCCCGGGCCCCGGCGAGATGACCAGGTGGCTCGGCGCGAGGCGCTCGGCCTCGTCGGCGTCCACCGCGTCGTTCCGCAGCACGGTCACCTCGGCCCCGAGCTCCTGGAAGAGGTGGGCGAGGTTGTACGTGAAGCTGTCGTAGTTGTCGACGAGGAGGATCACGGCGCGGGCGTGCCTCCATTCTGCTCCCCGGCGGCGAGCGCCGCCTCGAGCGCGGCGAGCTTGCGCAGGCACTCCTCGTGCTCGGCGCCCGGGTCCGAGTCGGCGACGATGCCCGCGCCCGCCTGGAGGCGCGCGACGCCGCCGGCGAGGACGACGGTGCGGATCGCGATGCACGTGTCGAGCGTCCCGTCGGGGAGCGCGTAGCCGACCGCGCCCGCGTAGGGGCCGCGCCGGTAGCCCTCCAGCTCCGTGACGATCTGCATCGCCCGCACCTTCGGCGCGCCCGAGACCGTCCCGGCGGGGAAGCACGCGCGCAGGAGGTCGAAGCCGGTGCGGCCGGGGAGGAGCTCGCCGGCCACCTCGGAGACGAGGTGCGTTACGTGCGAGTAGCGCTCCGCCTCGAGGAAGCGGACGACGCGCACGGTCCCGGCCTCGCAGACGCGCGAGAGGTCGTTGCGCCCCAGGTCGACGAGCATGACGTGCTCGGCGCGGTCCTTCTCGGACGCGAGCAGGTGCTCCGCGTCGCCTTCGCCGGGCGTCGTCGTGCCGGCGATCGGGTTGAGGGACGCGCGCCTGCCCTCGAGCTTCACGAGCGTCTCCGGGGAGGAGCCGACGAGCGAGATCCCGTCCAGCTCGAGCAGGAAGTGGTAGGGGGAGGGGTTGATGCGGCGGAGCGAGCGGTAGAGCGCGATCGCCGAGACCGACGTCGGGCGCTCGGCCCGCTGCGAGAGCACGATCTGGAACGCGTCGCCCACGCGGATGTGCTCCTTCGCGCGGCGCACGGCCTCCTCGTAGTCCTCGCGCGCGGGAAAGCGCCGCGTCGGCCCGCCCGCGAAGCGCCCGCCCCGTTCCTCGCCGGCCTCCGCCCGCAGCCGCGCGGCGATGTCGGCCGGATCGCCGGCGAGCACCTCGGCCACGCTCGC
This sequence comes from Gaiellaceae bacterium, assembly GCA_050697795.1. Lineage (GTDB taxonomy): Bacteria > Actinomycetota > Thermoleophilia > Gaiellales > Gaiellaceae > JAIBJN01. Next base: position 3,303 of record JBOHAK010000173.1, on the reverse strand, counting down.
CGCGTGGTCGAAGCGGACGAGTGTGTCGGCGACGACGAAGCGGCTCTCGGGGAGGCCGGCGCCGTCCTCGGGGAGGGGGACGGTCGGCTCCAGTACCGCCACGTGGTCGTAGCCCAGGTAGCCGACGACGGGCCGGCCGGCCGCCACCTCGCGCTCGGCCTCGTCGAACGTGACCAGGCGGCCGCCCGCGCCGACGAGGCTGTGCTGCCCGAGGCGCCCTTTCTCGACGGACTCGAGCAGGAACGTGGCCCGCGCGCCCGCGCGCAGCCGGAGGTAGGCCCCGAGCGGGGTGATGAGGTCGGCGTGGATGTCGGGTGCGATCGTCACGGCAAGACGAAAAGACCCTCCTGGCGGAAGGTCTCGAGCGAAGCGGGCTGTTCGGGCCTCGGTGTTAGCAGGCGACGCTCCCGCTCCGCTCGCGGCGCCAGGCCCAGGTGCGGACGGGATTCGTCATGTGGCCGGAGCGTAGGCCACCCCGGCCGGGCGCGTCAAGGCCGGGCGCCCCTGCTCTCGACCGCCATCCGGAATCGTGTCGATAATGCGGCCCGTGGAGCCGCACCCGATTCGCCTCGCGGTCGAGGACGACCTGCAGCGCAACCGGCTCACGGTCTTCTTCCGGCTCATCCTCGCGATCCCGCACTTCATCTGGATCACGCTCTGGTCGATCGCCATGATCGTCGTCGCGGTCGTCAACTGGATCGCCGTGGTGATCGCGGGACGCCTGCCGGACGGGCTGCACGGCTTCACGGCGGCCTACGTCCGGTACACGACGCACCTCAACGGCTACCTCTACCTCGCGGCCAACCCGTACCCGGGGTTCCTGGGCGAGGCCGGCTCCTACCCGATCGACGCCCAGATCGACGGGCCGGCGAGGCAGAGCCGCTGGAAGGCGGCCTTCCGGATCTTCCTGGCGATCCCGGCGCTCCTGCTCATGAGCACCCTGGTCGGCTTCGGCGCGGGCGGCGGGAGTGGAGGAGGCGGAGGCGGGAGATCCGGGGAGACGGATGTCGGCATGGAGGTCGCCTGGACGGCAAGCGGGGCCCTCAGCGCGGTGTTCGTCGCCGCGATCCTCGGCTGGTTCGTCTGCCTCGCCCTGGGTCGCATGCCGCTCGGCTTCCGCGATCTCGCCGCCTTCGGCCTCCGCTATGCCGCGCAGACCTTCGGCTACGTGCTGCTCCTCACCGACCGCTACCCGAACGCCGACCCGCGCGATCCCCTGGCCACGCAGCCGACGCCCGCGAAGCCCGTCAACCTGCGCGTGGAGGACGACCTGCGCCGTTCCCGGCTCACCGTCTTCTTCCGCCTCCTGCTCACGATCCCGCACTTCATCTGGCTCATCCTGTGGGGGATCGTCGTCTTCCTGGCCCTCATCGTCGGCTGGTTCGCGACGCTCATTACCGGACGGCTCCCGGATGCCTTCCACCGCTTCTTCGCCGCGTACCTGCGCTACGAGATCCACGTCTTTTCCTTCCTGCTCCTCGTCGCGAACCCGTTCCCCGGCTTCACGGGTGCGGCCGGGAGCTATCCGGTCGACGTCGAGATCGCGCCGCGGGAGGCGCAGAGCCGCTGGAAGACGCTCTTCCGGATCTTCCTGGCGATCCCGGCGAGCCTCCTGAACTCGGCGCTCGGCGGCCCGCTCTACGTGGCGGCGTTCCTCGGCTGGTTCGTGGGGCTCGCCCTCGGTCGCATGCCGGAGGGCCTCCGGAACGTGGGCGCCTACGCGCTTCGCTACTCGGCGCAGACGTACGCCTACTGGTACCTCCTCACCGACAGCTACCCGTACAGCGGCCCCACGGAGTACGTCGAGCCGGCGGTTGAGCTGGAGCCCGTTCCCACGTGGCCCGACGCTCCACCCGAACCCTCCTTCTAGCCGTCAGCGCGCTTCTCGTGGCCGCGCTCGCGGCCGGGTGGGGGCTGGCCGCCTGGGCGCTGTGGCAGACGGAGGTCCCCGACGGCCTCGACCTGCCGCGCGTGCCGGCCTCGGACGTCCTGTCGCAGTCCGAGCTCGACGAGGTGCGGAGCTACGAGCTGTTCCTGCGGGTCGGCTTCCTCGCCTCGATTGCGGCGGTCGTCCTCGTCTTCGCCCTGTACGCGCGCTACGGCGCCCGCTTCGTGCGCGAGTCGGCGGCGGGCCGAATCGGCACGGGCATGCTCCTCGGCATGCTCGGCTTCGCGCTCCTCTGGCTCGCGCAGGTGCCGTTCGGGCTCGCCGCGCTCTGGTGGGAGCGGCGCCACGACGTCTCCGAGCAGGGCTACGGCGTCTGGCTCTTCGAGAACTGGTTCGCCCTCGGCGGCGAGTTCCTGTTCGTGTGCCTGGCGCTCCTCATCGTGATGGGCCTCGCCGGGCCGCTGCGGAACTGGTGGTGGATCCCCGGCGGAGCCGTGTTCACCGGGCTGGCGCTCCTCTTCACCTTCGTCTCGCCCTACCTGATCCCGGCGCAGGTCGACGCTCCGCCGTCCGTGGTCGCCGAGACGCAGAGCCTCGCGGAGGAGCAGGGCGTGGAAGAGATCGACGTCCGCGTGGCCGACGTCAACGCCTACGAGGGCCCGAACGCGGCCGCGGCCGGCCTCGGGCCGACCCGCCGCATCGTCGTCTGGGACACGCTGCTCGAGAGCTTCGGCGAGGACGAGGTGCGCGTCGTCCTCGCCCACGAGGTCGGCCACCACGCGCGCGACCATCTGTGGCAGAGCGTCGCCTGGTACGCGCTCTTCGCCTTCCCCGGGGCCTTCCTGATCGCGTGGGCGACCCGGCGGCGGGGCGGGATGCGCGAGCCGACCGCGGTCCCGCTGGCCCTCCTCGTGCTCGTCGTCCTGCAGATCGTCGCCATGCCCGCGCAGAACGCGATCATCCGGAACCTCGAGACGGAGGCGGACTGGGTCGCGCTCGAGGCCACCGAGGACCCCGGGGCGGCGCGCGACCTCTTCGCCGGCTTCTCGGAGCAGGGCCTCATCGACCCGAGCCCCCCGACGTGGGCCTACGTGATCATGGAGACGCACCCGACGATGGCCCAGCGCATCGCCATGGCCGAAGCCTGGCGGGCACGCGCGGGACGCTAGGGGCCGGTTGGTACGCTGACTTCGTGGCCCGCTCCGTCATCGTCTCGGCCGTCCGCACGCCCTTCGGGAAGCTCGGCGGCGGCCTGCGCGACCACGCGGCGCCGCAGCTCGGCGCCGTCGCGATCCGCGCCGGACTCGACCGAGCCGGAATCGAGAACGACGAGGTCGAGTACGTGATCATGGGGCAGGTGCTCCAGGGCGGCGCCGGTCAGGCGCCCGGGCGCCAGGCGGCGGTCGGGGCCGGGC
>JBOHAK010000172.1:0-7090 GCA_050697795.1 Gaiellaceae bacterium | reverse complement strand
GACCGCGGCGGCCGGAATCAGACGGCCCGCCTGAGCGGCGAGCTCGCTCCCCTTCGCGCTCCGCGCCTCGGCCCGCGCGACGCCGGCCTGCTCGCGGGCCTCGCCGCGCTGCGCCAGGGCGTAGACCGTCACCGCCGCCATCGCCGCCAGAGCGACGACCGCCGCCGCCAGGAGAGCGAGGAGGCGCCTGTGCCGCCGCTCCGCCTCGGCGCGCTGACGCTCGAGCGCGCGCTCTGACTCGTGCCGTGTCCGCCACGCCAGCACGGCGTCGGCGAGGACGTCGTGGAAGATCTCGAACCGACCGTCCACAGGGCGCAGGATGCGGCTGCTCCCGAGGGAAGCCAGGACGGGCCGGAGCTCCTCCTCCCCGACGCGCGCGTACTGCGCAAGGTCGCCGGCGCCGTGAGCGATCTTGGTACCGGACGGCGTTACGAGGTGGTTGAAGACGCGTGCCGCCACGTCTCGCTCGTCCGGGGCGAGCGCCTGAACCGCCTCGCCGAGGTGTGCACGGACGATCGCCTGCGCGCCGCCGAGCTCGTCGAGCGTCGCGCGCCGGAGCACCCGCGACCCACCCGCGACCTCCGCTTCCCACAGCCGCTCCATCACGAGCTGGAGATACGGCGCCTCGACGTAGCGCCCGCCGGAGCCGTTCGCGGGCTCGCGCTCGCGGCCGCCCAGGAGAACGCGGCCGACCTCGACCTGGTCGAGGACGGCCTCCACGAGCTCGTCCTCGATCTCGACCGCGGGTCCGTCCGACAGCTCGTTGTAGCGCGCGACAGGACCGGTTACGGCCACGCGGGCCGCCGCGCGGTCGAGCCGGTCGAGCGCGAGGTAGTTGCCGAACACGTTCGGGATCCGCCCCGTGAAGACGTCGAGCTCGGAGAGGGCGTCTTCCCGCAGGGCGAGCAGGACGTCGACCCTCGAGCCCCGCCGGGTCACGACCTCCGCGAGCTCGGCCGCGAGCGCGGCTGCGCCCGGGTAGACGAACACCTCCTCGAACTGGTCGAGCACGAGATACAGGTCGTCTCCGGAGCGGGCCGCCAGCTCCGCCAGCCCGTCGGCGAGACCGACGTCCGGCCCCGGCCGCTCGACGTGAAGCGCGCGCGAGACGGCGCCGAGGAGATCGCCGACGGCGTCCCCCGCCCACGAGTCGTGGACGACGACGAGCGCGTCGGGGGCGAGCGACCGCAAGCGCCGCACCACCCCCGCCCGCAGGACCGAGCTCTTCCCGACGCCGAGGGGCCCGTAGAGGACGGTGAAGCGCGAGGCGATCACGTTGGCGGCGATCACCTCCGTCTCGCGTTCGCGGCCGAAGAAGAACAGCGCGTCGAGATCGCTCGAGTCGAAGGCGGCGAGGCCCTTGTACGGGCTCGAGGCCGACACGACGCGCGCCTCGCTCACTGCGCCGCCTCGACGGCGACGCCCGCCTGCTGCGCGAGCGAGTCGACGTAGTCCTCGAGGGATGCCTCGAGCAGGTCGACGTCGCGGCTCCGCCAGAACGCGCGCTCCACGGGCGGCGCGGCAGGCGCGACCGCCCAGGAGCGGTAGTTGACGGGGCCGCCGGCCCAGAGCCGATTGAGCACCAGGCGCAGGTTCCACTCGCGCATGCCGTAGCCGAGGAAGAGGAAGTGGCTCCGCCGCAGGCGCGCGGCCAGCCCCACCGGGACCTCCGTCGCGAGGTCGCTCCGCGGCAGGTAGTCGATGTAGTCGTCCTCGGTGACGACGAAGCTCTCCCAGGCCCGCTCGGGAGCCGGGTCGACGCCGCCGTGGAGCTTCAGGATCACCGTACGGCGTTCGAGGTCGAGCTCGGTCGCGTACGTGTTGGGGACGTCGATCACGCGGACGGTGCCAGCGGGCGCGAAATGGCAGAACTTGCCGCGATTGCGCCCGGCTGCCAGGTACGAGACGACGTCGAACTCCTCGCCCTCGGCGAGAAAGGCCTCCTCGAGCGCGAGGTCGTAGCCCGTCGTCACGATCAGCTGCTGCGGAGCGCCGCGCTCGCGCAGCTCCCGCGGCAGCGCCGCGAAGAAGCGGTGGATCGACGTCGGCGCCGCCCGCGCCGCGAGGAGCTCGTGCAGCTCGTCGTAGAGCGGTCCAGACCCCTTCATGAGCGCTGCGTACTGGGCGACGCGGGTCAGCTCGGGATCCTCGTCGGCGGGGAAGGCGAACCGCTCCGCGAGCCGGCGCGCCAGCTCGCCGACCTCGGCGCCCAGGACGGGCACGAGCCGGCCGGCGAGGAGCCTCTCCGCCACCTCCTCGAGCTCGTCCTCCGGACTCGCCCGCACCGCGACCGGGCTCAGGGAGCGTTCCTGGCGGAGGATCGCCGCGTGGAGGCGCTGGAGCGCGGGACCCGGGTCGATACCGAGCTCCTCGAGCAGCGCACGGCGCGCCTGCTGGTAAGCATGCAGTGCGTCCGCCTGGCGTCCGCTCCGGTAGAGCGCCAGCATCAGCAGCCCACGGAGGCGCTCGCGGAGCGGATGCTCCGCAACCAGCGCCTCGAGCTCTCCGAGGAGCTCGGCGTGCCGGCCGAGCTCGAGCTCCGCCTCGATCCGCTCCTCGACGACGCCCGTGCGGAGCTCCTCGAGCTGCGCGATGGTCGTCTGTGCGAACCCGTCGTACGTGAAGTCCGCGAGCGGGGGCCCACGCCAGAGAGACTCCGCCCCGCGCAGGAGCTCTCCGCGGCGTTCGGCGTCCGCAGTCCGCGCCTCACCGACCAGCCGGCGTACGCGCTCCACGTCGACACGGTCGTCCTGGAGGCGCAGGACGTAGCCCGGGGGCTTCGTGATGAGACGCTCGGGCCCGAGCAGCTTCCGGAGCTGCGAGATCGAGTTCTGTAGGGACGTCAGCGCCGTGCGGGGTGGGCTCTCGCCCCAGAGCGCATCGATCATGCGGTCGGTCGGGACGACCTCGTCGACGTTCAGGAGCAGAAGGGCGAGGAGCGCGCGCTGATTGCGCCCGCCGAGCGGCAGACCGGCCTCGCCTTCGACGACCTCGAGCGGGCCGAGGATTCGGAAGTCCACACGGTGGGTTGTAGCACCCGTTTTTCGGGCTGAACAGGGGACGTTGGTGACCGATTAGGCGCGTGTGAGAGAGCCGTTGGCGGCCGGGCCCACGGTGGCCGCATGGCTACCAACACGCTCCATATCATCGTTCGGACCGGTGCCGCGGTTGCTGTCGCCGCGCTGGTCGCAAGCTCCACCGCGCTCGCGCAGGACGCTGCCGCAGTGCCCGACATCGCGGCGGTGGAGCCGGCGAGCGCCCGCGTCGACTGTCCGCTCCGGCTGCCGGCGCCGCTGCCCGCTCGCACGCGGGTCGTCCCGATCCTCATGTACCACCGCATCAACGTCGTCACCGCGAGCACGCCGGCCACCTCGCGGCGGCTGACCGTGCATCCGGCCGTCTTCGTGCGCCAGATGAGGTGGCTGAAGCGGCACGGCTACCACGCGATCACGCAGCGGCGGCTCTTCGACGCCCTCATGTGCGGCCGCCCGCTCCCGCGCAGGCCGATCCTGATCACCTTCGACGACGGGTATCGCGACAACTACGTGAACGCCTCGCCCGTGCTCGCACGGCTCGACATGCGCGCCACGGCGTACGTCATCTCCGGCCGGATCTCGAACGGCGATCGAAGCTTCCTCACGTGGCCGCAGCTCCGCAGGCTCGAGCGCCGCGGAGTCGAGATCGGGTCCCACACCGTCTCGCACCGCAGCCTGACAAGTCTCTCGACGACTCAGGCCAGGGCCGAGCTCGTCCGGTCCCGACGCGTGCTCGAGCGCCGGCTCGGCCACAGGGTCCCGTGGCTCGCCTATCCGTTCGGCGCGTACGACGCGCGCATCGAGGGCCTCGCGCGGCGCGCTGGCTACCTGCTCGCCGTCACGACGGTGCACGGCTCGCGTCACTCGGCTCGGCGCCCGTTCGCCCTCCCTCGCCTCCGCGTTCTCGACTCGACCGGCGTCCGCGGGCTCGCCGCCATGCTCGCGCAGGCTCGGTAGCCGGCTCACAGGGGGACGGCGGCGAACAGGAGCGGGAATCGCCGCCGCCCTCCCCGTGCCCCGGTGCCGGCGCCCGCCGATTGACGGGCGCCGGCCCTCGCGTACGCCTCAGTGTGCGACGGCCTCGGACGCATACGTCGGGCCGTAGCCGAGGAGGCGGCCCACCGGGGCGCCGAGGACGAGCCCGGTCTTCTGGATCCACGCCGGCGGAAACGGGAGCCGGACCGTGTCGAAGTGGGCCCTCGCGATCACGGCGAGTCGAAGCGGATTCGGCATGCCCTTGCGGGTCGTCTTGCCGTCGGCCGCGAGCGCGAACATCGTCTCGAGGAGCGACTCGAACTGGAGCGCGGGGCGGATCTCGCAGACGAAGCGGACCTCCTCCCCACCGGCGTTCCAGAAGCGGTGCGGCGTCCCGGGCTCGACCGTTGCAATCTCACCCCGTCGGAGCGTCGTCGTCTCCTCCCCGGCCCTCAGGCCGAGCTTCCCCTCCGCCACGGCGAACCGCTCGCTCTGGAAGGGGTGGACGTGGGCCGCGGCGACGAATCCCTGCGGCTGCACGACGGTCTCGATCACGACCGCCTCGCCGCCCGTGTCGGCAGAGGTGGCCAGGAAGGTGATGCGCTCGCCGGTGACCGGGTTTTCGACGGTGTCGCCTGTGCGGATCATCTGTGCCTCCTTCGCGTCGTTCAGTGACACCAGGGAGCCTAGGACCGGGGGCGCCGGGAATCGTCGGCCGCGCGCAGGATCTTCCGTCGTCGAGCGGGGTGATCCTCCGGCCGCCGGTTCTCAGCCCTGCGAGTGAGCCCGACTCCCCCGCAGGGAGGAGACCTACGCTTCGCCGGGCTCGACGAGGCCGGATTCGTAGGCGAGCACGACGGCCTGGACCCGGTCGCGAAGGCCGAGCTTCATGAGGACGTGCGCGACGTGCGTCTTGATCGTCGTCTCGCTCACGAAGAGCTCCGTGGCGATCTCGGCGTTCGAGAGGCCGCGCGCGAGCAGCCGCAGGACCTCGAGCTCGCGCGCCGTCAGGTCTGCGACCTTCGGCGGCAGCGTCCGCACCGACGCGGGCGGGCGGCGGACGAACTCCTCGATGACGCGACGGGTCACGGAGGGCGCGAGCAGCGCGTCGCCGCTGGCGACCGCGCGGATGCCGGCGACGAGCTGCTCGGGAGGGACGTCCTTGAGCAGGAACCCGCTGGCGCCGGCCTTCAACGCGTCGTAGACGTACTCGTCCATGTCGAAGGTCGTCAGCATCACGACCTTCGTGTCGAGCCCGTGCCGCTCCAGCAGCCGTCGGGTGGCCTCGATGCCGTCGACCTCCGGCATGCGGACGTCCATCAGCACGACGTCCGGCCCCAGGCGCTGCGCCTCGGCGACCGCTTCCAACCCGTCCGAGGCCTCGCCGACGACCTCCATGCCCTCCTCGGCCTCGAGGATCATGCGAAAGCCGGCGCGGACGAGGGCCTGGTCGTCGACGATGAGGACACCGAGGCTCAAGCCGACGCCACCGGAAGCCTGGCCCGCAGGCGGTAGCCCCCGCCGGGTCGCGGGCCGGCCTCGAGCTGGCCGCCGTAGACGGACACCCGCTCGCGCATGCCGACGAGGCCGTGGCCGCCCGGGTCGCCGTCACCGCTCGTCCCGCCCAGCCCGTCGTCGCTCACGGTGACCTCGATGTCATGGTCGCCGTACCGGACGAGCACGTGTGCCCGCTCGGCCCGGGCGTGCTTCAGCGCGTTCGTCAGCCCCTCCTGGACGAGGCGGTAGGCGGTGAGGTCGAGGCCGGCGGGCAGCTGGACCGGCTCGCCCTCGACCTCGAGGTCGACCGGCAAGCCCGCATCTCTGGCCTGCGCGATGAGCCGATCGAGATGCTCGAGGCTCGGCTGGGGGGCGAGCGCGGGAGCCTCCTCGGGCCGGCGGAGCACGCCGACCATGCGCCGCATCTCCGCCAGCGCCTCGCGCCCGGTCTGCTCGACGACGAGGAGGGCTTCCCGCTCGCGCCGCTGGTCGGGCCGCAGGAGGCGGCGCACCGCCGAGGCCTGGACGGTCATCACGCTGACGCTGTGACCGACCACGTCGTGCAGCTCACGGGCGATCCTCGCGCGCTCCTCCGTCACGGCGCTCTGGGCCCGTTCCTCCCGTTCCCGCTCGGCTCGCGCCGCGCGCTTCCTCGCCTCGTCCGCCTCCTGGAACGTGCGGCCAAGCGCGAACGCGATCGTCCAGAGGATGCCGAAGATCACGCTGGTGGCTATGAAGCCGTCGAGATTCGCCTCGGGATCCCTGTAGACGACGAGCGCCACGATCCCGACAGCGAGCACGAGGCCCGCGACAGCCTGAAAGCGATCCCGGAGCAAGCCCAGCAGGAAGACGGCCGCGCAGCCCGCCAGGAACGTCACGAACGCGAACACGACGAGCCGCTCGTCGACGAAGGTCGTCAGGACCGCCGCGACGCCCACCGCCGCCGGGGCGCCGAAGGGGAAGCGCCTGCGCGCGAACAGGGGCGAGAGGATCGCGACGGTCGCGAGCACGTCGAACCACAGGGGGCCGGTGGGGCCGCCCGTCCGGTCGTGCCCGACCGCGATCCCGGCGAGGCCCACGCCGATGCCGGCCACCACGAGGGCGTCGAACCAGTACCTGCGTGCGAAGCGGAGAACCGTCATCACCCGGCTGAAGGTACTCCTGTAAGGGCCCGATCGCATCGGCTCCGGGAACGACTCGGACTCGTCCGCTCGGATGAGACGGCGCCTCGCAAGACAGTCCTCGGTCACGAGCGCGGTTCCGTCCTGCGCCCGATGGCAAGGGTCTCCCCGGGCCGTACGCTCGATCACAGCTGAACACCCACCTGGACAGGGAGGAAACATGAGCACCGATGCACGAAGGAGCGGAAGGAAGGAGGGCTCCGGGGCGTTCGTCGTCGAGACGTCCGGCCTCACCAAGCGGTTCGGCGACCGGGTCGCCGTCCAGGACGTCGACCTACGCGTGCCGCGCGGCTCTGCGTTCGGCTATCTCGGACCGAACGGCGCCGGCAAGACGACGCTGATCAGAATGCTGCTCGGCTTGACCCACGCGAGTGCCGGGAGCATGCGCCTCCTCGGGCGGTC
>JBOHAK010000171.1:0-1863 GCA_050697795.1 Gaiellaceae bacterium | reverse complement strand
CCGAGCCGCACGGCCGCGGCGGCGGGCAGGAGCCACGAGTTGAAGTACCCGCGGCGCCGGACGTGGAGCCCGCCCGCGCGCAGGGCCTCGGCCAGGGAGCCGCTCGTGTAGCGCCGCCGGTGGCCGTGGACGACGTCGTGGCTGCTCCACAGCCACTGGTACGCCGGGACGGAGACGACCGCCGAGCCGCCGGGACGGAGCACGCGGTGGAACTCACGGACGGCCGCGACGTCGTCAGGCACGTGCTCGAGGACGTCGAAGGCCGTGAGCACGTCCACGCTCTCGTCGGGAAACGGGAGCGCGTCGGCGCGGCCGTCGCGCACGTCCAGGCCCCGCTCGGCGCTCATCCGAAGCGGCACCGGGTCGCTCTCGACGCCGACCGCCTCCGCGGCCAGGGGGCTCAGCCGCTGCAGGATCGCACCGGTCCCCGAGCCCACGTCGACGAGACGCTCCACGCGCCCGCCGCGCCGCTCGCACTCGCTCGCGACGAGAGAGGCGAGGAGCTCGCCGCGGCCGAGCAGCCACCAGTGCTCCGCCTCGAGCTCCAGCATGTCCCGGAAGAGGGTTGGTTCCATCCGCAACGACCGCCGAGGTTACACAGTCGCGCCGCGCAGGCCCAACGGCTCTTCCCGGGCGCCGCTGGGCCGCGTCGTAGGATGAGCCGGTGAGAGAGGTCGCCTCCGATCCCCTCGGCCTGACCCCCGAGCAGCGGGAGATCCAGGCCGTCTGCCGCGAGTTCGCCGAGCGCGAGATCCGGCCGATCGCGGCGGATGTCGACGAGGCTGACACGGAAACGCCGCTCGAGGTCTTCCACCGGGCGGCCGCGCTCGGGCTCACGTCGTTCATGCTTCCGGAGGAGGTCGGGGGCGGCGGGATGACGGACTGCCTCACCGGCTGCGTCGTCCAGGAGGAGCTCTGCCGCGGCTGTGCCGGGATCGGGAACCTGATCACGTCGGGCGGGTTCTTCGCCGAGCCGGTCGTCGAGCTCGGGAGCGACGAGCAGAAGCGCCGCTGGCTCGAGCCGATCGCCGGCGAGCGGCCACCGCTCACCGCGCTCGCGACGACCGAGCCGGGCTCGGGCTCGGACGCGGCCTCCATCCAGACGACGGCGACGCGCACGGACGGCGGCTACCTCCTGCGGGGCCAGAAGACGTGGATCTCGAACGGCGGCGTGGCCGAGTTCTACGTGGTCTTCGCGACGGTCGAGCCGGGCTCGCGCTCGCGGGGGATCACCGCTTTCGTCGTCGAGAAGGGCGACGCGGGCGTCACCTTCGGCGCGCCCATGCGGAAGATGGGCCAGCGCGCGATCGTGAACACGGAGATGTTCCTCGAAGATGCCGAGCTGCCCGAGGACAGGCGGCTCGGCGGCGAGGGCCAGGGCTTCTATGGGCTCATGCGCACGTTCGACCGCTCGCGGATCACCCTGGGGGCCTCGGCAACGGGAATCGCGCGTGCTGCGCTCGAGTACGCGGTCGAGTACTCGAAGTCGCGCGAGCAGTTCGGCAAGCCCATCGCGGAGCACCAGGCCGTCGCCTTCCGCCTCGCGGACATGGCCACGAGGGTCGACGCGGCGCGGCTGCTCGTGCACCGGGCCGCCCGGAAGATCGACGCCGGCGAGAGCGTGCCCAAGGAGGCCGCTATGGCGAAGCTGTTCGCCTCCGAGACGGCCATGTGGTGCACCTGGGCCGCCGTCCAGACGCTGGGCGGCTGGGGCTACTCCCGGGAGTACCCGGTGGAGAAGTGGATGCGGGACGCCAAGCTCGAGGAGATCGAGGAAGGGACGTCCGACATCCAGCGCCTCATCATCTCTCGTCGGCTCCTGCGACACCAATCTTGACGCGCGACCTGAGGCCACTCTTCGAC
>JBOHAK010000170.1:0-4456 GCA_050697795.1 Gaiellaceae bacterium | reverse complement strand
GTCACGGGAAGCGTCCCGGCCCGGCTGGCCGAGTGGGAGGAGATCGACAGCAACCTCCCGTGGGTGACTCTCGCGACCGTGCTGATCGTCTTCGCGATCCTGGGCCTGAACTTCCGCGCCGTCGGCGTGCCGCTCGTCACGCTCGCCGCAGCGGCCGTCGCCTACCTCGTCTCGATCCGCCTCGCACCGTGGGTCGGCGAGCAGGCCGGCGTCGCGATGCCGAGCGACGTCGAGCCGATCATGGTCGTGCTCCTTCTCGGGATCGTCACCGACTACTCCGTCTTCTTCCTCGCAGGGATGCGCCGTCGGCTCGTCGAGGGCGAGCAACGCGTCGACGCGGCCCTGCACGCGACGGCGCTCAACCTCCCGATCGTCGTCACGGCGGGACTAATCGTGGCCTGCGGCGCGGCCGCCCTTCTCGCCGGCCGGCTCGAGTTCTTCAGGGCCTTCGGGCCGGGCATGGCCCTGACCGTCCTCGTGGGGCTCGCGGTCTCCATCACCCTCGTCCCCGCGCTGCTGGCCATCTTCGGCCGCGGCCTCTTCTGGCCCTCGGTCGACCGGCCCGAGCGGCGGGAGCCGGAAGCAGAGCCTGCCCAGCGCACCGGCACGTGGCGAGACACGCTCGCGGACTTCGCCACGTCGAAGCCGGTCGCGATCGTAGTCGTCGCGATCGCCCTCGGGGTCGTCGCACTCGCGAGCAAGAGCCTCACGAATCTGGAGCTCGGCTTCACGTCGATCCGCGGCCTGCCTTCCGACACCGAGGAGCGACAGGCGGCAGAGGCGGCCGGACAGGGGTTCGCGCCGGGCATCCTCGCGCCGACCGTCCTGCTCGTGGAGCAGGAGAGCGGGCCGCCCGACCTCGAAGCGCTCGGCCGGGTCGAGCGGGCGCTGGAGGAGCAGCCCGGTATCGCAGGCGTCGTCGGGCCCGGCGACACGATCGCCACCGAGATTCCGGGCCTTGTCGTCTCGGAGACCGCGCCGGCCGCCCGCTTTCTGATCGTCCTGTCCGACGAGCCCCACGGCGGCCCGGCCATCGACACGCTCGAGCGCCTACGCGAGGAGGTCCCGGGCCTGCTGGAGGAGAACGGTCTCGGCACCGCCACCGCCGGCTTCACCGGCGAGACCGCGCTCGCCGCCGAGACCGTCCGGACGCTGACCGGCGACCTCGCGCGCATCGCACTAGCCGCGCTCGCAGTCAACTTCCTGCTCCTCGTCCTCTTCCTCCGGGCCCTCGTCGCACCGCTCTACCTCCTGCTCGCGAGTGCGCTCGCGTTCACCGCGACCCTCGGCCTGACCACGTTCGTCTTCCAGACGCTGCTCGGCAATGACGAGCTGACGTACTACGTTCCCTTCGCGGTCGCCGTCCTGCTCGTCTCACTCGGGTCCGACTACAACGTCTTCCTCGTGGGGCGCATCTGGCAGGAAGCGGAGCACGTCGACGTCCGCAAGGCCATCGCGATCGCCGCGCCGCGAGCCTCACGGACGATCGCCGTCGCCGGCCTGGCCCTCGCGCTCAGCTTCGCCACGCTGGCGATCATCCCGCTGCGCCAGTTCCGCGAGTTCGCCTTCGCGATGACGGTCGGCGTCCTCCTCGACGCCTTCTTCGTGCGCGCCCTCGTCGTGCCCGCCCTCGTCTCGCTCTTCGGGGAGCTGTCCTGGTGGCCGGCGCGGCGACGGCTCCCGCTGCGGCCGACGGAAGGGGCTCCGCCCGCCTGACGCGGATATCCTCGGTCCCGGTGAGCGCAATCGCGGTCTCGGGCCTGCGTAAGTCGTACGGCGCGCGGGAGGTCTTGCACGGCATCTCGTTCACGGTCGAGGCAGGCGAGGTCTTCGCCCTCCTCGGCCCGAACGGCGCCGGCAAGACGACGACCGTCGAGATCCTCGAGGGCTACCGGTCGCGCGACGGAGGCGACGTACGGGTCCTCGGCGAGGATCCCGGGCGGGCAGGAAGCGCGTATCGCGCCCGGATCGGCATCGTCCTGCAGTCGTCGGCCGTCTACCCCCTGCTCAGCGTGCGCGAGATCGTCGCGCTCTTCGCCGGCTACTACCCCTCGCCGAGGCGGCCCGACGAGGTGATCGAGCTCGTCGGCCTCGCCGCGCAACGCGACGCCCGGGTGCGCACCCTGTCCGGCGGCCAGCTCCGCCGACTCGACCTCGCGCTCGCCCTCGTCGGCGACCCCGAGGTCGTCTTCCTCGACGAGCCGACGACCGGGTTCGACCCCGCCGCCCGCCGGCAGGCCTGGGACACGATCCGCGACCTCGGCTCGCTCGGGAAGAGCATCCTCCTGACCACGCACTACATGGAGGAGGCCCAGCGCCTCGCCGACCGCGTCGCCATCCTGCGGGCAGGCGAGATCGTCGGGACCGGCTCTCCGCAGGAGCTGCTCTCGGGCCACGCTTCGGTCGAGATCCGCTTCCGCCGCAACGGGAACGAGGTCGTCGTGGCGACGGAGGAGCCGACGCGCGTCCTCCACGAGCTCACGTCGGAGGCGCTCGCCGCGGGCGTCGAGCTCGAGGGCCTCGAGGTGCACCGGCGGACGCTCGAGGACGTCTACCTCGACCTGACCCACCACGAGTCGCCGTGAGGGTCTTCCTGCACGAGCTGCGCGCGCAGCAGCGCATCTTCTGGCGGAGTCGCGAGGCTGCCTTCTTCAGCTTCCTCTTCCCGATCCTCCTCCTCGCCCTGATCGGCTCGGTGTACGGCGACGTGGAGATCGACGGCACGAGCGCGCCGACCTACCTCCTCGTCGGCCTCCTCGGCTACGGCGTGGCGGCGAACGCCTTCGCCGGCCTGGCGATCACGCTCGTGGTGCGCCGGGAGGCCGGCCTGCTCAAGCGCGTGCGGGGGACACCGCTCCGGCCCGGGACGTACCTCGCGGCAGTGATCGCCTCCACCGTGCTCGTGATCGGGCTCCAGGTCGTCGCGCAGCTTCTGCTCGGCGTCTTCGCGCTGGGAGCCGACTGGCCGGCGCGCCCGGCGCTCTTCGTGCTGGCAGTCGTCATCGGCGCGGCCGCCTTCGCGGCGCTCGGCATGGCGATCACCGCGGTCATCCGCTCCGCCGAGGGCTCGTCTGCCGTCGTGAACGCCGTCTACCTCCCGATGGCGATCCTGTCCGGGGTCTTCTTCTCCCGGCAGCAGCTGCCCGCGGTTCTCGAGGCGGTCTCGGAGCTGCTGCCGCTCACGTACCTCCTCGACCTGCTCCGCGCCAGCTTCGTCCCGGGCGAAAGCTTCGCTCCGTCCGCCGTAGCGGCGGTGGTCGTCTGGGGCCTCGTCGGGATGGTCGTCGCCGTTCGCATGTTCCGCTGGGAGCCCCGTGAGGGTATGAGCGGGGCATGACCCGCCCAGAGCTCGTCTTCGTCTCGACCGGCACCGACGGGGCCGCCGAGCTCGTCGTGAACTTCGGCGTCTACTCGGGTCGAGAAGCCACCCCCGCCGAGGTCCAGCGACTGGCGCACGCCCTGCTCGAGCACGTTCCGGCGGTCGAGGTGGTCGGCGAGCACCGCTACGAGTTCTCGCGGGACGCGGAGGCGACCGTCTACCGCCTCCGCATCTTCGTCCCGGGGGCCGGCGCCCGCGCCGCCGAGCTCCGCGACACGGTCGCCGCCTGGGCCGAGGACTGCATCGACGAGCGCTACGTGGCGCCCTAGGCCAGGGGGCCGGCCGAGGCCGGCCCCTAATGGTCCTCGATCCGTCTAGAAGCCGCCCGAGTTCATCGCGGCGGGATGGCCGCCCACGACGGGCAGCACGATCCTCGTCTGCTTCACGTCCACGGTGAGCGTGGGCCGTGTCGCCAGAGGCACCGAGAAGCTCGGATAGCTCCCGACGAGGACGACGCCGATCCGGCTCCCGGCCGAGAACTCGTAGTCGTTCGGGTAGAGCCGGAACGTGAAGTCGTACTCCTCGCCCGGGACGAGCGGCTCCGCGACGGCGTACGAGTTGCGGTTCTGGCCGTCGAGGATGCCGCGCGCGACCCGCCACTGCGACGAGGTCTGGAGGCGCTTCGACACCTGGCGGTAGCACGCGTCGTCGCTCGCGCTCGCCCCGCCCCAGCAATCCTCGACCGAGCCGGTGACGATGCCCTCCCCCGAGCGGGAGATACGCGTCTTCGTCCCGTAGTCGACGAGGATCGCACCCGCGTAGGCGGTGTCGAGGCTCGAGGTCGCCCGCACCGTGATCCGCGGCGCGCCGGAGATGCGCAGATCCTGCACGAGCGGCTGCGAGAGGAACGCGAGCTTGCTCGTCGAGGGCGTTTCCGGATTCGAGATCGCCGCGGTCTCGCCCTGGTTCGGATTGTCCGTGAACGAGCGCGTCTGCGGCCTGCCGGGCTCGGGCGTGAGGGCGAGCGTGCCGGCGGCCTCGCCGGGCCGCAGCCACACGTTCACGTCCTCCGTGCCGGGAACGGGCCAGTTGTCGTACGTCTCCCAGACGTCCGGGTCGACCTCCACGTCTGCCATG
>JBOHAK010000169.1:0-6715 GCA_050697795.1 Gaiellaceae bacterium | reverse complement strand
GCGCGCGGCCGAGTGCCTCGCGGGCGTCGGCCGGCGCGCCGAAGCGGGCCACCGTGAGGTCGCGCACGAACGGGTCGGCGTTCACGGCGTAGTAGCGGTCGAGCGCGGCCCCGATCTCCGGCAGCGTCGCGCTCGACGGCAGCTCGACGCCCTGGTCGGCGAGGTAGCCGACGAGGTCCCGCCGGCAGGCGCCCGCCAGCGCCCGCGGGTCGCGCGTCGCGAAGCGCGCCGAGCGCCGCACGGCCTTCAGGAGGACGACGGCCGCGTAGGCGCCGCCGAGGACGAGGACGACGAGGAGCAGCAGGCTCGGGCCGCGGTCGCGCACGGTGGAGACGGCGCCGCCAGAGCCCGGGTTCCCGATCCCCTCCGAGCCGGCGAGGCCGGGGCGGTTGTTGGCCGCGCGGATCTGCTCGGCGAGCGCCGGCGAGAGACCCTCGAGCCTTCCGTCCAGGCCGATCTCCGCCGCGTCGCCGGCGTTGAAGGCGCCGGAGTAGACGGAGTACGTCGCCGCGAGCTGGCCGCGCCCCGGCGTCGGGTCGAAGGGAACCCAGCCGTAGCGCGGGAACCAGACCTCGACCCAGGCGTGCGCGTTCGTGTCCGAGACGATCCACTCCTTCTCGTCCTGGTCGTACGTCCCGCTCGAGAAGCCGACCGCGACGCGCGACGGGATGCCGAGCAGGCGGAGCATGAGCGCCATGCCGCCGGCGTAGTGCTGGCAGTAGCCACGCTTCGTGTCGATCACGAAGTCGACGAGCGGTGGCGTGCCGCCGAGCGCTCCGGGCGGCTGCTCGTCGTAGACGAAGCCGCCGGCCTCTCGAAACCACGTCTCGAGCAGGACGGCCGCCTCGTACGGCGACTCCGCCGCGCTCGTCACGCCGCGCGCCTGCTCGTAGAGCGGCTCGAGGGACTCGATCTCGAACTCGTCCTCGTGCTCGGCGCCGAAGAACACCGCCATGCGCGTGTCGCGGCTGCGGGCGCTCCAGTCGGGAACCGGCTCGTAGACGACCTCGAGCCAGCGGGCGGCCTCGTCGGGGTAGTCCCCGCGGAAGGACGTCAGGTCGCTCGGGTTCGGACGCGGCACGTAGCTCCAGACCGTGTAGCGCTGGTTCTGCCGCAGGGAGTCCGGCACCAGGACGACGTCGCCGTCGGCGTCGGCCACGGGCGCGTCGGTGCCCGGACGCCAGCGCACGGGCTGGGCCGACGCGAGCAGGTGTCGGTCGCGGAGCGCCTCGACGGTCACGTCCTGGCGCACCCAGTTCTCCTCGTTCGCGGCCGCCTCGGGGAGCATCGGGTTCCGCCCGACCGCGTCGATCTGCTCCCGGGGCTCGGCCTCGCCGAGCACGAGCTCCTCGTCCCAGACCCGGCCGGTGTAGTCGTCGAGCGCCGTCGCGCGCCAGTAGAGCGACCGCCTGGAGCCCGCGACCTTCACCCGGAGCACGGTCGTCGGCTTCTCGGGGAACGTGATCCCGTCGTAGTTCGCGTTCCAGACGTACTCCACCGACACCGGCTCGGTCGGCCGGTCGTACGGGTCCCAGCTCTGCCACGAGAGGAAGGCGCCCTTGGCGACGGAGTCGGACGTCGAGGCGGCCACCGCGGCCACGACGAGAACGAGGGCGACGCCCGCGCCCTGGAGCAGCCCGCGGGCCGGCTCGTCGCGGCGCAGGAGGAAGAGGACGGCGAGCACACCGACGAGCGCCAGGACGCCGGCGCGGAGCGGGCTGTCGCCCGGCGTGAGGGTCGCCGGCCAGCCGACCGCGACGACGAGCGCGAGGGCCGCGCCCACGGGCCGGCGGGCCATGACGAGCATGCCGGTGAGCGCCGTCAGGCCGAAGATCGCGAGCAGCACCATCGCGTGCATGAGCGGGTAGTCGATGCGGTCGAACGGCAGCTGCGTCTCGTAGAAGTCGAGGAACCCTTGGCGGATGCCGTCGAGCACCGGGCCGAAGAAGTCCCTCTGGGGGTCGGACGGGCGCGCCTCGGAGAGCGGGATGTCGAAGGCCGCGCGAGCGGCGAGGAGGGTCGAGGCGGCGAGGACGCCCGCCACGACGAGCCGCGAGCGCCCAAGCGCCACCGCGAGGATCGGCAGGAGTGCGAGCAGCAGCATGGGCAGCCAGTCGCGCCAGGAGACGGAGAGCTCCTCGAGGCGGAGCCACGAGCCCGCCACGAGCGCGGCCACGAGGACGACGAGAGCGGCGCGCCTAGCCAACGGCCCTCAGCTCGTCCGCGGCCAGCCGGGCCGCGAGGTCGTCGCCGCGGCGCAGGACGATCACGGGGACACCGGCGCGCTGGAGCCGGAGGACCTGCGCCCCCACGTCGACCGGGAGGCGGTCGTCCGGGGTCGCGCGGCCGAAGCTCGCGCTCTCCACGTAGACGAGGCTCGCGCCGTGGTGGCCGAGCGCGCGATGCGCCAGCCGCTCGACCAGCCTCGGCGAGAGCGCCGACGTGACGACGGTGAGCTCCACGGCCCGCGAGGCGGGCCCTCCCTCGTCGGCGAGCATGTTCGCCACCGGCGCGTGGCCGTCGGGCTCGACGCCGGCGAGGATCTCGAGCGCGCGGTGCCACTCCCCGTCGAAGGAATGGACGCGCTGGTAGGTCGGCCGCGAGCAGTTCACGACGAGCGCGGCCCGCCGGCCGCGGCTCGCGTGGGACTTGAGGATCGAGCCGGCGGCGCGCACGGCGAGCTCGAAGCTCGAGTCGGGCGCCGCCCCGACGACGGAGGCCGCGTCCGCGTCGAGCAGGACGGCCGTCTCGTCGCGCGGCGAGTCCTCGAGCTCCTTCACCATCAGCTGCCCCCGCTTGGCGGTCGAGGGCCAGTGGACGCGGCGCAGCGACTCGCCCCGCTCGTACTCCCGCACGCTGTGGAGGTCGAAGCCCGACGGCCGGCGCAGCAGCAGCCGCCGCCCCTCCGGCGTGCGCGCCCCGGACTCCGAGAAGAGCCGGTCGACGTCGACGAGCCGCGGGTAGACGAGGATCGAGCTCTGCGAGGGAAGCTCGACCTCGACCCGCTCGAGCCCGAAGGGATCCTCGATGACGATCTGCGCCGCCTCGATCGGATAGCGCCCGCGCGGCACGCGGCGCAGCACGTAGCGGCCGCGCAGACGGCCGTGCCGACGAACGAGCGGCGTCTCCCGCTCGCCGAGACGCGCGATGCGCTCGCGGAGCACGAGCGTCCCGGAGGGGACGAGGCCCTCTGCGTCGAGCTCGAGCTGCACGGGAACGTCGTCGCCGGCGAGCCGATCGCCTCGCTCGAGCCTCCGGCGGAGGGTCATCGGGCGCTTGAGCACGCGGACCCAGAGCGCGGCCGCCGCCACCGCGAGGACGAGGCCCAGCGCCACCGGGTAGAGAGCGTCGGAGCCGAACGCCCAGGCCGCGAGGTAGATCCCGCCCCCGAGGGCCAGGATCCAGCGACCGCGGTCGGTGAGCATCTAGACCGGGACGGGCGTGCGCTCGATGACGTCTTGGACGAGCTCTTCCGCGTCGAGGCCGCTCGCGCGGGCCTCGGGCGACAGGATCAGCCGGTGGGCGAGGACGGTCGGCGCCACGGCTTTCACGTCGTCGGGCGAGACGAAGTCCTGGCCGCCGACGAGCGCGCGCGCCTTGGCGACGCGCAGCAGCGCGAGGCCCGCCCGCGGGCTCGCGCCGAGGAAGAGGCGTCCGTCGGTGCGGGTGTGGCGCAGGATCGCCACGACGTAGCGGTTGAGGCTCTCCTCGACGTAGACGCGCTTCGAGTCCTCGATCGCGTCGAGCAGCTCCTCCGCGCTCGCCACGCACTCGAGGCCGTCGAGCGGCGTGTCGGCGGCGTTCTCGGCGAGCATCCGCGCCTCGTCCGCGTGCGGCGGGTAGCCGATCGCAATCCGCATGGTGAAGCGGTCGAGCTCGGCCTCCGGGAGCGGATAGGTGCCCTCGTACTCGATCGGGTTCTGGGTTGCCATGACCATGAAGGGCGGCGCGAGCTGGTACGAGACGCCGTCGACCGTCACCTGGCGCTCCTGCATGCACTCGAGCAGCGCGGCCTGGGTCTTCGGCGAGGCACGGTTGATCTCGTCGACGAGCAGGATGTTCGCGAACACGGGGCCGGGGCGGAACTCGAACTCGTTCGAGCGCTGGTTGAAGACGTTGACGCCCGTGACGTCCGACGGGAGCAGGTCGGGCGTGAACTGGAGGCGCGAGAACGAGCAGTCGACGGAGCGGGCGAGCGACTTCGCGAGCGTCGTCTTCCCCACCCCCGGGAAGTCCTCGATGATCAGGTGTCCCTCGGAGAGCAGGCAGAGGACGGAGAATTCGAGCGTCTCGTCGGGGGCGTGGATGACCTGCCGGAGGTTGGCGACGATCTTCTGGGCGAGGGACGCCGCCCGGGACGTCTCCACACCCTGCTTCGCTTCGACAGCTTGCTCGTCCATCAGCTCCCCTCCAGCAGGGTCTCGACTTCGTCGAGGATAGCCACAGCACATTCCTCCTTGCTCCGCCTGCTCACCGCCCGCTCGCCGGCCGCTGTGAGCAGGACGAGCTCGTTCCAGTCCGACTCGAACCCGATGTCGGTACGAGATACGTCGTTGTAGACGAGGAGGTTCCCTCCCTTGTTTGTCAGCTTCGTGCGCGCCCGCTCGAGACCGCCCTCGCCCTCGTCCGCCGCGAAGCCGACGAGGATCTGGCCGTTGCGCCGCCGTCTGCCGAGCTCCGCCAGCACGTCCTCGGTCGGCTCGAGCTCGACGGCCCAGCTCGTGCCGTCCTTCGAGCGCTTCCCGGCGAGCGGCTCGACGGGCCGGTAGTCGCCCACGGCAGCCGCCATGACGACGACGTCCGCGCCGTCCCGGGCGAGCACCTCGCGTGCCAGGTCGGCGGCGGTCGGGGCCTCGACGACGTCGACCCCGTCGGGCGCGGCGACGGCGAGGTTGGCCGCGACGAGCGTCACGTCCGCCCCGCGGCGGCGCGCCTCGCGGGCGACGGCGACGCCCATCTTCCCAGACGAGCGGTTGCCGACGAACCTGACCGAGTCCAGAGGCTCCCGTGTCCCTCCCGCGCTCACGACAACGTGCTTCCCGCGCAGCGGGCCGGCCGAGCCGAGGAGCTCGACGCAGCGCGCGAAGATCGCCTCCGGCTCGCTCATGCGCCCGGGGCCGTGCTCGCCCTCGGCGAGCTCGCCCTCCTCGGGGCCGATCAGCTCGACCCCCCGCTCCCGGAGCAGAGCGGCGTTCGCCTGCGTGGCCGGATGCTCCCACATGCGGACGTTCATCGCCGGCGCGGCGAGCACGGGGCCGCGCACCGCGAGCGCCGCCTGCGTGAGGACGTTGTCGGCGAGCCCGTGCGCGAGCTTGGCGAGCGTGTTCGCCGAGAGCGGCGCGATCACGAGCAGGTCGGCGTCCACGAGGTGCGGGTAGAGGTCGCGGGCGGCCTCCTTCCGCGCCAGCGCCTCGAACGTGTGCGCCGTGACGAAGCGCTCGGCGTCGGGCGTGAGGAGGGGCGTGACATCGTGGCCGTCCCTGAGGAGCAGGCGCAGGAGCTCGCATGCCTTGTAGGCGGCGATCCCGCCGGTTACGCCGAGGAGAACCCGAGCCACGTGGCCCTCGTGCCCTGGTGAGCTACGAGTAGGAGAGCGTAATCTTGCCCTCGGAGACTTCCTCGAGGGCCATGGTCAGGTAGTTCTTGGAGCGTGACTCGACGAGAGGCGGGGCGAAATCGTCGAAGGTGCCCTCGCCGAGCTGATGGTGATAGTTGTTGATCTGCCGGGCGCGCTTGGCGGCCGCGATCACGAGCGCGTACCGGGATCCGCTCGCGCTCGCCAGCAGATCGTCGAGTCGTGGGTACATCATGACCGCCGAAGCTTACCTGGCCGCGCTGGGCTGGGAGAGCGCCCGCTCCAGAATGGCCTCGATCTCGCCGACGGCGCGCTCGACGGCGTCGTTCGTGACGACGTGGTCGAAGTCGCCCGCCTCCCGGGCCTGGCGCCTGGCGAGGGCGAGGCGCTCGCCGATTTCCCCCGCGCTCTCCGTCGCGCGCTCGCGCAGGCGGCGCTCGAGCTCGGCGAAGCTCGGCGGCTGGACGAAGATCGTGGTCGCCTCGGGCATCGTCGCCTGCACCTCCTTCGCCCCCTGGGTCTCGAGCTCGAGGACGCAGCTGCGGCCGGACGCGAGGATGCGCTCGACCTCCTCACGGAGCGTCCCGTACCGGTGGCCGGAGACGTAGTCGACGTGCTCGAGGAAGTCTCCGGCCTCGACGCGGCGCTGGAACTCGCCCTCGCTCAGGAAGTGGTAGTCGCGCCCGTCCTCCTCCCCGGGGCGCCGCGCCCGCGTCGTCGCGGACACGGCCACGGCGAGGTCGCGGCGGCGCTCGACGAGGCGGCGGATCAGCGTGCCCTTGCCGGCGCCGGACGGCCCGGTGACGACGAAGAGCCTGCGCCGCACGTCAGCGGCGGAGCAGCGCGACCAGCTCGGCCCGCTGGCGGTCCGAGAGGCCGCCCACGGTCTTCGACTGGCTGATCCGGCACTGGTTGAGGAAGCGGGCGGCCTTGACGCGGCCGAACTTGGGGACGGCCATCAGGATGTCGAAGACCTTGGCGGTCTCGACGTACTGCGGAGGGTTCCGTAGCGGTGACCCGACACGTAGTCGACGTGCTCGAGGAACTCGCCGGCGTCGATGCGCCGCTGGAACTCGTCCGCCGAGAGGAAGTGGTACTCCCGGCCGTCCTTCTCTCCGGGCCGGAGGGCGCGCGTGGTCG
>JBOHAK010000168.1:0-1952 GCA_050697795.1 Gaiellaceae bacterium | reverse complement strand
ACGCTCCTGTGCGTCCTCTCGGCGGCGCCGCTTGCCTTCCTCGTCTACTTCCTGCTCGTCTCGCCCGTCGCCGACTTGACGCTCGCGGACGACCCCGACGTCGCCCTGGCGAGCGTCGACGCGCGGGCGCCGGTCGTCCTGGTCGTCTTCGACGAGTTCCCGGTCAGCTCGCTCCTGGACGGGAACGGGGAGATCGACGCCGTCCGCTATCCGAACATCGCCGAGCTCGCCGAAGGCTCGACCTGGTTTCGGAACGCCTCGACCGTCAGCTACTCGACCACTCAGGCCGTACCGGCCATTCTCACCGGGTCCAACCCGGAAGGAGCCGGGCCGCCCGTCTTCTCCTCCCACCCGAGGAACATCTTCACGCTCCTCGGCGCCGACTACGAGATGAACGTGCTCGAGACCTACACACGTCTCTGCCCCGACGCGGTCTGCGAGGGCCGGGACCGACTCGAGTCGTCCGGACCGGACGAATCGTCCCTGTACGAGGACGCGGGCGTCGTCTACCTCCATCTCCTGGCGCCTCCGCGGCTCGAGGACGCGCTCCCGCCCATCACGCAGCAGTGGATGGACTTCGGGCGCCAGGAGGACGAGGTCAGCGGCCTCCTCGACCAGGCGCTCGCCGAGAGCCCGGAGCAGCGCCCGCAGGCGAAGGGGGGATATCACGACGCGCAGACGCGCGCCTTCACCCGGTTCCTGACGAGGATCGAGGGGGCGCGCACGCCGTCGCTCAACTTCGCTCACGTGTGGCTGCCGCACGCGCCGTGGTGGTATCTCCCGTCGGGAAGACAAGCATCCGTCGGTGCGGCCCCGGCTCCCGGCAGGGATGCGCCGACCGACACCTGGCGGGCGGAATCTCTGACGTTGCAGGCCTACCAGCGGCATCTGCTCCAGGTGGGCTTCGTCGATCGGCTCGCCGGGGAGCTGCTCGACCGCCTACGCCGGACGGGTACGTACGAGCGGTCGCTCGTCGTCCTGACGGCGGATCACGGCGTCAGCTTTCGGCCGGGCGAGTCGCAGCGCGGCGCGTCGCAGGAGACCCTGCAGGACATCGCCTTCGTCCCGCTCTTCGTGAAGGAGCCCGGGCAGACGCGGGGCGCCGTCGTCGACTACCACGTCCAGACGACCGACGTCCTGCCGACGATCGCGGACGTTCTCGGCATCCGGATCCCCTGGCGGGTCGACGGTCGAACCGCGCTCCGAGACCCCCGGTGGGACACGGTCCGGGTCCGCACGAATCCGAGAGAGGACCCGGATCGAGAGGCGACGGCGCCGTTCGCGGCGCTTCTCGAGCAGCAGGAGCGGTCGGTCGAGCGGAAGGTTGCGCTCTTCGGAGCGGGAAGCTGGGAGCACCTCTACGCCCAGGGGCCGCACCGTGAGCTCCTCGGTCGTCCCGTGACTGCGCTTCCCGTCAGCGGGCAGTCCGCCGACCGGGCGGCGATCGACCACGAGGGCACCCGGCGGTTGCTGGCGGCCATGGAGCCGGACCTGCCCTTCGTCCCGTCCCTGCTCCAGGGTCACGTGGAGGGAGACGGAGTCCGCGCAGGAAGGACGCTGGCCGTGGCGGTCAACGGGACGGTCGCCGCACTGGCGACCGTCTACAGCGACGAGCGCTTCTCGGCGCTGGCGCCCGAGTCGGCGTTCCGTACGGGCGCGAACACCGTGGAGTTCTTCTGGGTCGACGGCGAGGCCGGCGCGGAACGGCTCACACGGCTCAGATCGAGCTAGGCGGGTGCAGGTACTCGAACGCGCCGATGTCCGGCGCGTCGTCTCGCAGGACTCCTCGAATGTCCCGTGGGGTCGCCCACGACGGATCGGCCCCGTCGATACCAGGCGAGTTCTCGAGCGGATAGCCGAGCTCGTCGAGGAAAGGATCGGCGACGGTGTCCGTCTCCGAGCAGGCGGTGCCTTCTCGAACCACGTTGCGAGAGGACAGGTTCAGGAGCGGG
>JBOHAK010000167.1:0-13255 GCA_050697795.1 Gaiellaceae bacterium | reverse complement strand
GCACGCGCGCGAGGAGGGCGGCCTCGCGGATCAGGTATCCGTCGGAACGGGCCCCGCGCCCGTCGGGAGTGTTCACGACGAGCTCGACCCGGCGGCGCCGGATGAGGTCGACGACCGTCGTTCCGTCACCCGGCTCCGTGACCTTGCGCACGCGCCTGACGGCCAGGCCCGCGGCCGCGAGGGACGCCGCCGTGCCGCCGGTTGCGCAGAGCTCGAACCCGAGGACGTCGAGACGCCGTCCCAGCTCGACCGCGGCGGGCTTGTCCGCGTCGCGGACGGAGA
Source organism: Gaiellaceae bacterium (assembly GCA_050697795.1). Classification (GTDB taxonomy): domain Bacteria; phylum Actinomycetota; class Thermoleophilia; order Gaiellales; family Gaiellaceae; genus JAIBJN01. The sequence continues at coordinate 12,973 of JBOHAK010000167.1, read as the reverse complement.
GGAACGCGGTGCCGCCCGCCGGCAGCGGGCGGCCGGCCGCGCGCTCGGCTCGGGCGAAGGCGGACGGGAAGTCGGCGGCGCTGGCCATGACCTCTCCCGTGGAGCGCATCTCGGGGCCCAGCACCGCGTCGGCGCCCGGGAAGCGCGCGAAAGGAAACACCGACGCCTTCACGGAGACATGTCCTGGTGCCTGGCACCTGGACGCGTCCAGGTCGGACACGCGCGCGCCCGCGACCAGGCGGCAGGCGGCCTCGACGAGGTTCACGCCGAGCGCCTTGGAGGCGAACGGGACCGTGCGGGAGGCGCGCGGATTCGCCTCGAGGACGTGGAGGCGGCCGTCGTGGAGGGCGAGCTGGACGTTGATGAGGCCGACGACGCCGAGCGCAGGCGCCAGCCGGCGGACGACCTCCGTGCACTCGGCGAGCACGTCTGCCGCGACGCCGACGGGCGGGAGCACGCACGAGGAGTCGCCGGAGTGGACGCCGGCCTCCTCGACGTGCTCCATGAGCGCGGCCACCCACGTCTCCTCGCCGTCGCAGAGGGCGTCCACGTCGAGCTCGACGGCGCCCTCCAGGAAGCGGTCGACGAGCACGCGGCCGGAGCCCTCCGCGGCGGCGGCGACCTCGTCCGGCCCGTAGCAGACGCGCATGCGCCGCCCGCCGAGGACGTAGGACGGGCGGACGAGCACCGGATAGCCGATCTCCTCCGCCGCGTCCACGGCGCCCGCCGAGTCGTCGGCGACGCTCCAGGCGGGGACGGCGACACCCAGGCGGTCGCAGAGCTCGGCGAAGCGCTCGCGATCCTCGGCGAGGTCGACCGCGTCGTAGGGCGTCCCGAGGATGCGGTGGCCGGCCTCCTCGAGGGCCCGCGCGAGCCTGAGCGGCGTCTGGCCGCCGAACTGGATGACGACCCCGAGCGGCCGCTCGCGGTCGCAGATCTCGAGCACCTCCTCGGCCCGCAGCGGCTCGAAGTAGAGGCGGTCGGAAGTGTCGTAGTCGGTCGAGACCGTCTCGGGGTTGCAGTTGACCATGACCGTCTCGAAGCCGAGTGCGCGGAACGTCTGCGCGGCGTGGACGCAGCAGTAGTCGAACTCGATCCCCTGCCCGATCCGGTTCGGGCCGGACCCGAGGATGACGACCCTCGGCCTCTCGCCGTCCGGCCGCGCCTCGTCCTCCTCGCCCCAGGTCGAGTAGAGGTAGTTCGACCGCGCCTCCACCTCGGCCGCGCAGGAGTCCACCCGCCGGTAGACCGGACGGATGCCCCACGAGCGTCGCGCCGCGCGCACCGCGTCCTCGCTCGTGTTCCACGCACGCGCCAGGTCGGCGTCTGCCCACCCGGCTCGCTTCAGCCTCAGCCAGTCGTCCGCGACGAGATCCGACTTCGTGCGCGTGGAACACAATGTTCCCTCGGCGCGCTCGAGCTCCGCGCGGAACCACGGGTGCACGCCGTCCGGAAGGTCGTCCAGGCCGGCCCAAGGCGTTCCGACGCCGCTCTCGAGCTCGCGCGAGCGCATCGCCTTCAGGAAGGCCTCCGTGAAGGTGCGCCCGATGCCCATCGCCTCGCCCACGGACTTCATCTGCGTGCCGAGCGTCTCGTCGGCGCCCGGGAACTTCTCGAAGGCGAAGCGCGGGAACTTGACGACGACGTAGTCGAGCGTCGGCTCGAAGCTCGCGGGGGTCGTCCGCGTGAGGTCGTTCGGGATCTCGTCGAGCGTGTAGCCGACCGCGAGCTTCGCGGCCACCTTGGCGATCGGGTAGCCGGTCGCCTTGCTCGCGAGCGCGGAGGAGCGGGAGACGCGGGGGTTCATCTCGATGACGCGCAGCTCGCCGCTCTCGCGCTCGCGGGCGAACTGGATGTTGGAGCCGCCCGTCTCGACGCCGACGGCTCGGATGACCCGCGCGGCCGCGTCCCTGAGCTCCTGGAAGGCCTCGTCGGGGAGGGTCATCTGCGGCGCGACGGTGACGGAGTCGCCCGTGTGGATACCCATCGGGTCGAGGTTCTCGATCGAGCAGACGACGACGACGTTGTCGCGTGCGTCCCGCATCACCTCGAGCTCGAACTCGTCCCACCCGATCAAGGACTCCTCGACGAGCACCTGGCCGACGGGGCTCTCGTGGAGCCCGCGCTCGAGGAGCCGCTCGAGCTCCGCGGGCGTCGCCGCAGTGCCGCCGCCGTGGCCCCCGAGCGTGAACGCGGGTCTCAGGATGACCGGGAACGAGAGGTCGCGCGGCATCTCGCCGAGGCTCGTGACGACGCGGCTTTCGGGGACGTGGAGCCCGACGGACTCCATCGTCTCGCGGAAGAGGCCGCGGTCCTCGGCGCGGCAGATCGCCTCGAAGCTCGCGCCGATCAGCTCCACGCCCAGCTCCTCGAGAATCCCCTCCTCGGCCAGCCGCCGGGCGAGGTTCAGCGCCGTCTGGCCGCCGAGCGTCGGGAGCAGTGCATCCGGCCGTTCGCGCTCGAGCACGCCGGCGACGCCCTCGAGGTCGAGCGGCTCGAGGTACGTACGGTCGGCGAAGCCGGGGTCGGTCATGATCGTCGCCGGGTTCGAGTTGACGACGATCGTCCGGTAGCCCTCGGCGCGGAGCACCTTGAGTGCCTGGCTGCCGGCGTAGTCGAACTCGCACGCCTGCCCGATGACGATCGGGCCCGCGCCGATCAGGCAGATGCTGTCGAGGTCAGGCCGCCGCGGCATAGCGGATCTCCTCGACCCAGCTCTCGATCTCGGGCCACGCGTCGTGGGGGCCGGGGCGCGCCTCGGGGTGGAACTGCAGCGAGCGGGCGTGCTCGGCGGGGAGCGCGAGGCCCTCGACCGTGCCGTCGTAGAGCGACACGTGCGTCACTTCGGGCCCGTCGCCGCTCACCGCGAAGCCGTGGTTCTGGCTCGTGACCAGCACGCGGCTCGCGGCGAGGTCGAGCACGGGGTGGTTCGCTCCCCGGTGGCCGAACGGCAGCTTGAAGGTCTCGAAGCCGGCCGCGAGCGCGAGCAGCTGGTGCCCCAGGCAGATGCCCAGCGTCGGCACGCGGCCCAGGAGCCCGCGGACGACCTCGACCTCGGCCCGGAGGGCGGCCGGGTCGCCGGGGCCGTTCGACAGCAGGACTCCGGCCGGGCGCGAGGCGAGGATCGCGTCGCCGTCGGTGTCATGTGGCCAGACGGTGGCCTCGGCACCTGCCGCCGCCAGACGGCCGACGATGGAGCGCTTGCAGCCGTAGTCGAGGACGGCGACCGGTGTCCCGCCTCGCCCGACCCGGTAGCGCTCGCGCGTCGAGACGCCGGCGACGAGCGCCCGTCCCGCCATGGACGCCTGGGCCCGCACGGCGCCGAGCACCTCCTCCGCCGACGCCGCGCCGGCGACTGCGGCCGCGCGCATCGCGCCGTGCTCGCGCAGGCGGACGACGAGGGCGCGCGTGTCGATCTCCTCGAGGGCCACGATGCCCTGCGCGTGGAGCCAGCGCGGCCAGTCCTCGCCCGTGGCCCGGCGCATGATGATCGCGCGGGCATGCGGCCTCGCCGACTCGGAGCGCTGCGGCGACACGCCGTAGTTCCCCACCATCGGGGCGGTGAACGCGACGAGCTGCTCCGCGAAGCTCGGGTCGGTCGCGATCTCCTGGTAGCCCGTCATCGCGGTCGTGAAGACCGCCTCGCCGTGGGCGACGCCGAGCGCGCCGACCGATCTCCCGCGGAAGACGCTCCCGTCCTCGAGGACGAGGAAGCCGCTCATACCGCGTACACGAGCTTTCCGGCCGCCACCGTCTGAAGCACGCGGCCGCGCAGCTTCGAGCCCAGGAGCCAGGAGTTGGCAGACTTCGACCGGAACGAGCCCTCGCCCACATGCCAGACGGCGTCGAGGTCGAGGAGGACGAGGTTCGCGGGCGCGCCTGCCTCGATGCGGGGCGGCTCGAGCCCGTAGATCCGCGCGGGCCCGGCGCTCATGCGCTCCAGGAGCGTCGTGAGCGGGAGGACGCCGGGCTCCACGAGCTGCGTGTACACCGCCGAGAAGGCCGTCTCCAGGCCGGTGACGCCGAACGGCGCCTCCTCGAAGGGCACCTCCTTCTCGTGTCGGGCGTGCGGCGCATGGTCCGTCGCGATCGCCTCGATCGTCCCGTCACGGAGAGCGTCCACCAGGGCCCTGCGGTCGTCGTCCGAGCGAAGCGGCGGATTCATCTTCACGTTCGGGTCGAGGCAGCGAACGGCCTCGTCCGTCAGGCACAGATGGTGCGGCGTGACCTCGCCGGTGGCGGCGACGCCGGCCTCCCGCGCTCGGCGCAGCTCCGCGACCGACTCGCGCGCGGATAGGTGCAGCAGGTGGAGCGGGCGCTCCTCGTACGCGGCGAGCGCCAGGTCGCGGCCGACCATGACGCTCTCCGCCACGGACGGGTAGCCGCCGAATCCGAGCTCGGCGGAGACCGTGCCCTCGTGCACGTGGCCCCCGCGCGAGAGCGTCGGCTCCTCGCAGTGGACGGCGAGCGGGCGCCCGGCCGTCGCGCCGTACTGGAGCGCGCGCCGCAGGAGCCCGGGAGCGACCACCGGGCGGCCGTCGTCGCTGAAGCCGGCCGCGCCGCGCTCCGCGAGCTCGGCCATCTCCGTCAGCTCGGCGCCCGCCTGTCCCCTGGTGATGGCGGCGAGGAAGCCGACCGGCACCTCCGCCTGCTCCCGCGCCTGCTCGATCAGCGCGCCGAGAACGGCCGCGGAGTCGACGACCGGGTCCGTGTTGGGCATGGCGAGGATCGCGCAGTACCCGCCCGCCGCGGCCGCGCGCGTGCCGGAGCCGAGGTCCTCCTCGTCCTCCCGGCCGGGAGTGCGGAGGTGGACGTGCGGGTCGACGAACGCCGGCGCGAGAACCTTCCCATTCCCGCCCGCGGCCTGCTCGACCCGCGTGATGACGCCCTGCTCGACCGTGACCGTCAGCGTCTCGTCGATTCCCAGCACGGGATCGACGACGCGGACGCCCTCGAAGGAGAGCGAATCCTGCCGCCCGTTCCTACCGAAGAGCATCACGCCACCTCCTCGATCTCGGCGACCTTCACCTCGACGGGCCCCTGGGTGAGCAGGTCGTAGAGGACGGCCATGCGGACGACGAGGCCGCTTCGCACCTGGCGCTCCACGAGCGACTCCGCGGCGTCGGCGACGGCCGGGTCGATCTCCACGCCGCGGTTCATCGGGCCCGGGTGCATGACCTTCTGCCCGGGGCGCAGGCGTTCCGGGGTGACTCCCCAGCGGGCCGTGTACTCGCGCAGGCTGGGGACGTAGTTCGCGCCCTCGAGCATGCGCTCGCGCTGCATCCGGAGGACGTAGACAACGTCCGCCGTCTTGATCTGGCGGATGTCGTGGGAGACGGCGCAGCCCATCGCCTCGATCCCGCGCGGGATGAGCGGCGGCGGGCCGACCAGCGTGACCCGGGCGCCCATGAGCACGAGCGCCTGGATGTTCGAGCGCGCGACGCGCGAGTGGAGGACGTCGCCGACGATGGCCACATGGAGCCCCTCGATTCCGCCCAGCTCCTCGTCGATCGTGTAGAGGTCGAGGAGCGCCTGCGTCGGGTGCTGGTGCTTGCCGTCGCCCGCGTTCACGACGTGCGCCGGCGTGTGGCGGGCGGCGAGGTGCGGCGTGCCGATGTGCGCGTGCCGGATGACGACGACATCCGGGTCGTAGGCGCCGATCGTCAGGAGCGTGTCCTTCAAGGACTCGCCCTTGTCGACCGCGGAGCCGGACGACTTGATCGACATGACGTCCGCCGAGAGCCGCTTGGCGGCGAGCTCGAAGCTCGAGGACGTCCGCGTGGAGGACTCGAAGAAGAGATTCACGACCGTGCGCCCGCGGAGCGTCGGGAGCTTCTTCACGTCGCGCTCGAGCGAGCGGGCGAAGGTGCGCGACAGCGCGAGCAGGCGCTCGACGTCGTCGCGCTCGAGATCCGTGATCGAGATGAGGTGGCGCCGCGCCGGCGTCCTGGGCGGCAGGAGCTCGGAGCGGAGCAGTGGACGGACGTCGGCCATGGGCAACCTCACTTTCCGGGGGCGGGGACGAGCAGGACGCGGTCGACCTCGTCGACCTCGAGGAGCTGCACCTGGATGCGCTCGTCGTGCGACGTCGGCAGGTTCTTGCCGACGTAGTCGGGGCGGATGGGGAGCTCGCGGTGGCCGCGGTCGACGAGCACCGCGAGCTGGACGCGGGCCGGCCGGCCGTAGTCGAAGAGGGCGTCGATCGCGGCGCGGATCGTCCGGCCCGTGTAGAGGACGTCGTCGCAGAGGACGCAGGTCCTGCCCTCGAGCGGGAAGTCGAGGCGCGTCGCGCGCACGACCGGCTGCGGGTTGAGCGGCGCGCCGGCGTCGCGCACGTGCACGTCGTCCCGGTGGAAGGTGATGTCGAGCGTCCCGAGCGCGATCTCTCGGCCGCTGAACTCCTCGATGAGGCGCCGCAGCCGCTGAGCCAGCGGGACGCCGCGCGTGTGGATGCCGACGAGCGCCGTCTGCTCGAGGTCAGGGTTGCGCTCGACGATCTCGTGCGCGATGCGCGCCACCGTGCGCCGCAGCGCCTCGCCGTCGAGCAGGAGCTTGTTCGCCTGTGCAGGCGCAGCCACGAGCCACTCCTTTCCGGCCTCACGGGACCGGGTTAAAGGTGCGAGGCGGAGGTTAGCCGCGCTGCCGGACGGCGTCCAGTCGGCGCAGCAGGCCCTACTGGGGGCCGGGCGTCTCGGCGGCCAGCACCGCCCACTCGAGGACGGACTCGATCCGCGCGGGCAGCTCCCGCTCGGCCCGGGCGAGGCCGGCGGCGACCTGCTCCTCGTCGAGAAGGCGCAGGGTCGAGATGTACCGCCCGCGGATCCGCTCGAGTGCATCGGTGCGCGAGAGGCGTACCCGTTGGGTCAGGGTGCGCGTGCGCACCGATGCGAAGCCGGCGTCTGCGAGCTCGGCGGCCAGCGTCGCGGGCTCGGGGAAGCGGGCCCGGTCGATCTCGGCGATCTGCGGGAAGACCGCCGTCAGCCAGTAGTGCTCGAAGTGCTCCGGCACGAAGGTGGCGATCGCCGCACGCCCGCCCGGGGCGAGCACGCGCGCCAGGTCCGGCAGGGCTCGCGGCCGGTCGACCAGGTGCACGACGAGCCGCAGGACGGCCCGCTCGAACCAGCCGTCTTTGAACGGCAGCGCCTCCGCCCGGCCCTGCTTGAACCCGACGCGCCTGCCGGCGCTCGCCCGAGCCTGCGCGAGCATGTCCGCCGACGGGTCCACCCCCCACACCCGTGCGCCCCGCTCGGCGAGCGCCACCGCGAGGCGGCCGGTGCCGCAGCCGACCTCGAGCACCCGCCGCCCGACCAGGTCGCCGTCGGCGACGAGGGCCTCGAAGACCTCCCACCAGTTCTGGTCGACCGGTCGCAGCCGGTCGTACGACCCCGCGAGCGGCCCGAAGTCCGGCGTCCGCGCTAGCGGCCGCCGATCAGCTCGTCGGGATCGGTCATCGCCTCGATGGCGTGCTGGGCCTCCTCGAGCGAGCCTTCGGGCACCATCACCTTCTGCGGGGTGTCATCGAGCGCCGCGGGATGCTGCTCGACCGCGGGGTGGAGCTCCGACCGGATCCCCGCCGAGTGCAGGATCGCCTGGATCTCCTCCGCCTCCGTCAGGTCGCCCGCGACCTTCACCTGAACCATCCCCGCCATGCGGCTCGCCCTCCTCTCGTGTCGCCCGCGCTCCTGCCTTCACGAGTCGGGGGCCGCCCCGCTCGGGAAACCGCACGTCGATGATATCGAAGTCCCTGGGGACCACAGTCTCCGGGAAGACCTCGCGGGCCTCCCGGGCGAGCTCCGGCCCGAAGTAGCGGTTCGACAGGTGCGTGAGGGCCAGCATCCGCACCTCCGCGGCGGCTGCCAGGCGGGCCGCCCCCACCGCCGTGGAGTGCGCGGTCTCGTCGGCGCGCTCGCGCTCTTCCTCGGCGAACGTCGCCTCGTGGACGAGGACGTCGGCGCCCTGGGCGACCTCGAGCACGGTCGCCGCCGGGGCGGTGTCGCCCGCCAGCACGACCTTTCGCCCCGCCCGCGGGTCGCCCAGCACCTGCTCGGGCAGCACGCGGCCGCCGTCGGGCAGGATGACGGGCTCCCCGGCCTGGAGGCGGCCGAAGTCGGGCCCGGGCTCCACGCCGAGTGCCGTCGCGGCGGCCACGTCGAAGCGGCCGGGCCGCGGCACCTCGACGAAGGCGTAGCCATTCGCCGTCACGCCGTGGGCGACCCGGAACACGACGACGCGGTACTCGCCGCGGTCGAGCACGTCCCCGTCGCGGAGCTCGACGAGCTCGAGCCGGTACGGGAGGCGCCCGAAGACGCGCTGGAGCGCCGAGAACAGCTCACCCAGCCCGGGCGGGCCGTAGACGGTCAGCGGCGCCTCCCGGCCCCGCAGGGCGAACGTCTTCAGCATCCCGGGCAGGCCGAGGTAGTGGTCGGCGTGGTAGTGGGTGATTAAGACCTCGGGAAGCTCGGCCAGCCCGACGCTCGAGCGCAGGAGCTGACGCTGCGTCCCTTCGCCGCAGTCGACGAGCATTCGTTCCCCGCCCCGCCGGACCAGGGTCCCGGAGAGCCCGCGGCGCGCCGTGGGCACGGACCCCGAGGTGCCGAGGAAGACGAGGTCGAGGTCCACGGCGCAAGTCTACGGGGCGCCTCGCCGCGTCCCTGCCTGCGGAGCGTCCGCTCAGGAGGTCGGATTCTTCAGTGAGGGTGTCTTTGCGCGCGCCTAGGCACCACCTGCCCGTGCGGGCAGGAAGAGGACTGTCCCGGGCCGGAGCGGCCCCGGCCCGAGGTCGTTGCGCTCCCTGATTCGCCACACGCCCTCGCGCGGGTCGCCTGCGAATCGCTCGGCCGCGAGCTGCCACAGGGTGTCTCCGGCGTGGACGACGTAGGCCTCCTCCGGCCCGGCGCCGCTCGAGGGACGGGGGACCGCGAGCAGCAGGGCGCCGGCGACCAGCACCAGGAGGAGGATCGGGCGGAGAGCGAACATATGTTCGTCATGGTACGACACCGGTCGGACGGAGCGCAACCGAGCTCCACGGACGGGGTATCCGTCAGTCGAGGCCGACGAGCCGTGGCTCGCCCTCCAGCACGACGGCCATCGTGTGGCCGGGCGCCCGCCGCCGCTCGGTCGGGCTGCCGGGGTTGACGACCCAGAGGCTGCCGTGCCGCGCGACCTCCGGCAGATGGGTGTGCCCGTAGGCGACGAGCTCGCAGTCCGGGAACCACCCGGCGAGACGCTCGTGGCGGCCTGCGGCGGGTCCGGCGTCGTGCACGAGCCCCACCCGGAGGCCCTCCGCCTCCACGGTCCGGCGCTCGGGCAGGAGTCCCCGGAGCTCGGGCACGTCCATGTTCCCGCGAACGGCCTCGACCGGTCCGAAGGCGGACAGCTCGTCCAGCACTGCCGGCTCGGTCAGGTCGCCCGTGTGCACGATGACCGAGGCCTGCTGCAGCAGCTGCACGCAGCCCTCCGGAAGCCGCCGCCCGCCCCGCGGCAGGTGCGTGTCGCCGACGATCGCGATCAGGGGAGGCCGTCGACGAACCGGCCGTCGCGGTAGACGACCTCGCCGTCGGCATACACCTCGCTTCCGGAGCGGAGGTCGCAGACGAGGTCCCAGTGGAGCGCCGACTGCACCTGCCCCCCGCTCTCCGGGTACGAGGCCCCGAGGGCCAGGTGCACCGTGCCGCCGATCTTCTCGTCGAAGAGCGTGTGGCCGGTGAACTCGGTCACCGCCTCGTTGAGGCCGAAGGAGAACTCGCCCGCCCTGCGGGCGCCCTCGTCGAGCGCGACCATCTCGCGGAGGAAGGGCTCCCCCTGCTCGGCGCTCGCGCGCACGACCTCCCCGCCCCGGAACTCGAGCTCCACGCCGCTGACGCGGCGGCCCGCGAAGCTCGCCGGATACGTGAAGCGCACGGTGCCGTCGACTCGTGTCTCGACCGGGCCGGTGAAGACCTCCCCGTCCGGGAAGTTCTCGTGGCCGTCGCAGGGGATCCAGGTCCGCCCCTCGACGCCGAGCGTGAGATCTGTGCCCTCGCCGACGACGCGGATCTCGCGCCGCTCACCGAGCCGCTCGGCGAGCCGGGCGTACCGCTCGCCGAGGGCGCTCCACTCGCGGGCCGGGTCCTCGCGGTCGAGGAGCCCGGCGCCGTAGACGAAGTCCGCGTACTCGGCGAGCGAGCGGTCGGCGTCCTGTGCCGAGGCCTCCGTGGGGTAGAGCGTGACGACGGAGCGCAGCTCGCCCGCGTTCGCCCGCTCGAAGTAGCGCCGCCGCAGCGGCTCCCTGGCACGTGCGCTCCGCGCCTGGCGGCGCGGGTCGACCCCGGTGTGGGCGCGGGTGTTGAGCGGCGCCTCGACGGCGATGCGAACGTCGGCGCGCTCCACCTCGGCCGTGCGCAGCGGGCTGATCCAGTCGAGCTGCGCGTCGCTCCCCTCGCCCAGGAGGAGCTCGTCGGCCCCGTCGAGGTCGATGCGGAGGTGCGGGTGGCCGCCGGCCTCGAGCACGCGCTTCCAGACCTCGTGCACGAGCGGCGTCGCCGCCGAGGACGTGTCGATGCAGACCAGGTCGCCCTCCCGGACCCGGGTCGAGTAGTCGACGAGGACGCCGGCGAGGCGCTCGACGCGCGGGTCAGCCACCCGCGCCGCTCTCCACGACCTCGAGCGCCGGCGTGGCGAGGAACCGCCCGTCCTTCCAGACGAGCTCGCCGTCCGCGTAGACCTCCCCCTCGTCCCGCAGGTCGCAGATCATGTCCCAGTGCAGGCCGGACGTGTTCCCCCCGCCGGTCTGCGGGAAGCCGGAGCCGAGCGCGAAGTGCATGGTCCCGCCGATCTTCTCGTCGAAGAGGATGTTCCGCGTGAAGCGGTCGATCTCGTAGTTCAGGCCGAACGCGACCTCGCCGAGGATGCGGGCGCCGTCGTCCATGGCGAGCAGCGACTGGAGGTAGTCGTCGCCGCGCGAGGCCTCCGCGTGGACGACCCGCCCTCCCTCGAAGCGCAGGCGCACGTCGTCGACCTCGCGGCCGTGGTAGAGGGCCGGGAAGGTGTAGCGGATCTCGCCCTCGGTCTCGGTCTCCACCGGGCTCGTGAAGACCTCGCCGTCGGGCATGTTGTACCGGCCGTCGGCGGCGAGCCAGGAGCGGCCGGCGACGCCAAGAGTGAGGTCCGTGTCCGGGCCGACGACGCGCAGCTCGCCGACCGCCGCGAGCTCGGCGGCCCGCGCCTCGAGCTCGGCGGAAACGGAGCGCCAGTGCGAGGCGGGATCGTGTTCGTGCACGTGGCAGGCAGCGAAGACGAAGTCCTCGTACTCGGCCAGCGACATCTCCGCCTCCTGGGCGTGCGCGTTCGTGGGAAAGAGGGTGCCGCACCAGCTCATCTCGCCACGCGAGATCCGCTCCCAGCGGCGGTTCGAGACCTTGCGCTGCGCGGCGATGTAGGCGGCGTGGCGGTCGGGCTGGATGCGGGACAGCGCGCGCGTGTTCACCTCGGACCAGACGGTGACGAGAGCATCGAGCCCCTCGATCTCCTCCCACTGGAGCGGCGAGATGTACGAGAGCTGCTCGTCGGAGCCGTGCCGGAGGAGCGACTCGAGCAGGCCGGGGAGGCCGATGCTCGCGTACGCGTGGGCGCCCGCTCGGAGCGCGGCGCGGTAGCACTCGAGCGCGAGCGGCTGCGCGGCGTCGAGCGCGTCGATCCTGAAGACCTGGCCCTCGCGGAGGCCGAGTGAGTAGTCCACGATCAGGCGCGCAAGGCGCTCGACTCGAGGGTCGGTCATGGTCGCGTTATACCCGACGGCAAGCCTGCCAGCACCGCCTCCAGTAAGCGGTCAGGGCCGAAACGGACAGGGTCGTCGGTCGGCAGGCCGGTCTCCTCGGTCACCGCGGCCACGGCCTTTCTGGCCGCCTCCTCGCCGAGGCGGCCGGTGTTGAGCGCGATCGCCGCGACCCCGGCCGGCCTCGCGGGCAGGGCGAGGCGCTCGTACAGGTCGACGAGGTCCGGAAGGGGCGGGATGACGTGTCCCGGGACGCCCTCGATCTCCGTGTCGCCCGCGCGGTGGACGAGCACGAGCACGTGCGGCGCCGCGCCGTGGTAGAGGCCGAGCGTGACGCCCGAGAACTGCGGGTGGACGATGGAGCCCTGCCCCTCGACGAAGAGCAGGTCGCCCCGTCGGGCACCCTCGACCACGAGACGCTCGGCGGCGCCCGCGAGGAAGTCCGAGACGACGGCGTCGACGGCGATCCCCCAGCCCGCGATCATGATCCCGGTCTGGCCGGTCGGCACGAAGACGGAGCGCAGGCCGCGGGCCCGGGCCGCGCGGTCGAGCTCGACCGCCACGGTCTTCTTGCCCACGGCGCAGTCCGAGCCGACGGTGAGGACGACGGCGGCGCCGTGGGTGAGGTTCTCCCCGGTCGGCACGCTCAGGTCGGCGGGCGGGCGGCGGTAGTCGCGCAGCTCCACCCCGCGCTCGCGCGCGAGGGCGGCGAGGCCGGCGTCGTCCGTCAGGAACTCGTGCATGCCGGCCTCCACGTCGAGACCGGCCTCGACCGCGTCGCGCAGGAGCCCGCGCCACACGGGGGGCAGCCGCCCGCCGGCCACGGCGACCCCGACGAGCGCGGTCGTGGGCTCGTACGGGAGCGCGTCGGCGACCGAGCCGACGACGGGGACGCCCTCCACCGCCTCCCCCACGCGCTCCGAGTCGAGGACGGCGACGACCGGGTCGGCGCCGTAGCGGATGACGCCGTAGGTCGTCTTCCCGTAGTGGTCGTCGCCGGAATAGCCCTCAGCGAGCGCGAGATAACGCTTCATGAACTCCGAGTCCTGGCTCGTCGGACGGAACCTGAACCCCGTCGACGAACGCGACGCCGGGCCAGGGGTCGTCCGCGAGGAGCAGGTTGCCGTCGAGGTCGAGGTGGTCGCAGAGGCTCCCGACCTGTGCCGCGGCGGCGATCCCGAGCCCGGACTCGACCATGCACCCGAGCATGACGCCGAGCCC
>JBOHAK010000166.1:0-11131 GCA_050697795.1 Gaiellaceae bacterium | reverse complement strand
GTGTTCGGCCGGTAGAAGAGGTCGTTGTCGATCCCGGCGAAGCCCGGGCTCATGCTGCGCTTGAGGACGACGACGTTGGCCGACTGGTCGACGTTCAGGATCGGCATGCCGTAGAGCGGGCTCTCGGGATCGTCGCGCGCGGCCGGGTTGGTGACGTCGTTGGCGCCGATGATGAGCGCGACGTCGGTGCGCGGGAACTCCGGGTTCACGTCCTCCATGTCGTAGAGCTGGGGGTAGGGGACGTTTGCCTCGGCGAGGAGGACGTTCATGTGCCCCGGCATCCGGCCGGCGACCGGGTGGATCGCGTACTTGACGTCGACCCCGCGCTGCTCGAGGAGGTCGGCGAGCTCGCGCACGTTGTGCTGCGCTTGCGCGACCGCGAGGCCGTAGCCCGGGACGACGACGACCCGGCTGGCGTAGGCGAGCATGACGGCGGCGTCCTCGGCGGTCACCTCGCGGTAGCTCTTCCCATCCGTCGAGGCCGCTGCCCCGACCGCGGCCGCCGGGGCCGGGGCGCCGAACGCCCCGAAGAGGACGTTGGCGATCGAGCGATTCATCGCGCGGCCCATGAGGACGGTGAGCAGCGTTCCCGAGGCGCCGACGAGCGTACCGCCGATGATGAGCGCCGTGTTCTCGAGGACGAAGCCGGCGGAGGCCGCAGCCAGGCCGGTGAAGGCGTTCAAGAGCGAGATGACGACGGGCATGTCGGCGCCGCCGATGGGCAGGACGAGCAGGACGCCGAAGAGGAGCGCTCCGAGCAGTAGCAGGACCGCCCAGATGCCCGCCTCGGTCGAGCCCGCCAGGATCCCCGCCACGAGCAGGCCCGCGAAGAGGATCGCGTTCACGACCTGCTGACCGCGGAAGACGATCGGCCGGCCCGGCAGGAGCTCCTGGAGCTTGGCGAACGCGACGAGGCTTCCCGAGAAGCTGACCGAGCCGATCAGGGCGGAGAAGAGCATGGCGCCCATCCACTCCGGCAGGACGTGACCTGACTCCGGCGCAAGACGGTGGTACTCGGCCGCGGCGATCAGCGCCGCCGCGCCTCCGCCGACGCCGTTGAAGAGCGCCACCATCTGCGGGATGGCGGTCATCTTCACCATCCGGGCCGACGCGACCCCGATCACCGTCCCCACGGCCATCCCGGCGAGGATGATCCAGTAGGTGTCGATGTCCGGGGAGAGGAACGTGAAGAGGATCGCGATGGCCATCCCGACGGCCGCGACGACGTTCCCCGAGCGGGCCGTCGCAGGCGAGGAGAGGCGCTTGATGCCGATGATCAGGCAGACGCTCGCCACCAGGTAGGCGAGGTTGATTGTCGTCTGCGAGATGGCGAAGGTCATTCGTCGCGCTCCGCCGGCTTGCGCTTGAACATCTCCAGCATGCGGTCGGTGACGAGGAAGCCGCCGACCACGTTGATCGTTCCGAAGACGACCGCGACGAACGCCAGCGCCTTCTCGAGGTCGGAGTCGGCCGAACCCGCGATCAGCATCGCCCCGACGAGGATGATCCCGTGAATCGCGTTCGTGCCCGACATGAGCGGCGTGTGCAGGAGCGTCGGCACGCGCGAGATGAGCTCGAAGCCGAGGAAGACCGCGAGCACGAAGACGGTGATGCTGGTCAGGAGGGTCTGGCTCATGCGCTCTCCTCCCGCGTCGCGCGACCGCCGTGGGCGACGCACGTGTCGCGCACGATCTCGTCCTCGAAGTCGAGCACCAGCTCGCCGTCCTTGATGAGCAGCCCGAGGAACGCGTGGACGTTGCGCGAGTACATCTGGCTTGCGTGTACCGGCATGGTGGCGGGCACGTTTGTGAGGCCGACGACGGTGACGCCGCCGCTCACGATCGTCTCGCCCGGCTTCGTGACGGCGCAGTTCCCACCCGCCTCGGCGGCGAGGTCGACGATGACCGAGCCCGGGCGCATGCCGCGCACGGCGTCCTCGGTGATCAGCTCGGGCGCCGGGCGGCCGGGGATCAGAGCGGTCGTGATGACCGCGTCGGACTCGGCCGCGTGGCGGGCGATGAGCTCCTGCTCGCGCGCGTGCTGGTCCTCCGCGAGCGCGACGGCGTAGCCGCCGACTCCCTCTGCGCCCTCGACGTCGAGCTCGAGGAACGAGGCGCCGAGGCTCTCCACCTGCTCCTTTACGACCGGGCGGACGTCGAAGGCCGAGACGACGGCGCCCAGGCGGCGTGCCGTGGCGATCGCCTGCAGTCCGGCCACGCCGGCGCCGAGGACGAGCACCTTGGCGGGCGGGATCGTGCCCGCGGCGGTTGTCAGCATGGGGAAGAACTTGCCCAGGTGCTCGGCGGCGAGGAGGGCGGCCTTGTAGCCGGAGACCGTGCTCTGCGAGGAGAGGGCATCCATCGGCTGCGCGCGCGTCACCCGCGGGATCGCGTCCATCGAGAACGCGGTCACGCCGCGCCGTGCCAGCTGCTCGAGCAGCTCCGGATCGGTCAGCGGCTGCAGCAGGGCGACGAGCGCCTGGCCCTCGCGCAGCCGCTCGAGCTCCTCCGGCGACGGCTTGCGCACCTTGCAGACGACGTCGGCCTCGCCGTAGAGCTCGTCGGCCGGGACGACGTCGGCACCGGCCTCCTCGTAGGCCCCGTCCGAGAAGGTGGCCGCCTCGCCGGCGAGGTGCTCCACGAGCACGTCCACGCCGTCGCCGGTAAGCCGCCGTGCCGTATCGGGCACGACGGCGACTCGTGTCTCCCCCGGCTCAGACTCCTTCGCGACCCCGACCTTCATGCTGGGGCGAGAGTCTAAGCTGACCGGATGGACGCATGGCTGGAGGAGGCGCGCGCCCGGGTTGCCGCCGCCGTGGGCGAGGAGCCCTCGCGCTACGACCTCACGCAGGCGGAGATCGACGAGCTGCTGGAGCTGGCACGGGTCGCCGCGCACGAAAGCGGCGAGCGGGTGAACGCGCCGCTCCTCTGCTACCTCGTCGGCCTGGCGCACGGCCGGCACGGCGGGAGCCTGGACGACCTGGTCGACGCGGCCGTCGCCTCCGCGTAGTCTGCGCCAATGCCCGCGCTCGACGGCAGGACGGCGATCGTCACCGGCGCCTCGAGCGGGATCGGGCTCTCGACCGCGCGGGCGCTGGCGGCGGAGGGGGCCCGCGTAGCGCTGGGCGCGCGCCGGGTCGAGCGCCTCGAAGAGATCGCGCAGGAGCTCGGCGGCGACCATGTCTACGGGCCGCTCGACGTGACTGACGCCGACAGCTCGCGCGCGTTCGTCGAGCGAGCTGCCGCCGAGCTGGGCCGCGTGGACGTCCTCGTGAACAACGCGGGCCTCGCGCTGGGGCGCACCGAGATCGCCGACGGGTCGGACGAGGACGACGCCGTCATGTGGGAGACGAACGTCTCGGGGCTCGTCCGCATCACTCGCCTTGTCCTCCCGCACATGGAGGATTGGCGCGGCCACATCGTCAACCTGGGCTCGTGGGCGGGGCGGGAGGCCTATGTGGCGGGCGGGATGTACGTCGGCTCGAAGACGGCCGTGCGCGCCCTGACCTACGTCCTGCGGAAGGAGCTGGTCGGGCGCATCCGCGTGACGACGGTCGACCCCGGGATGGTGGGCGACACCGAGTTCTCCGACGTCCGCTTCGCGGGCGACAGCGAGAAGAAGGGCGGCGTCTACCGCGGCGTCGACTACCTGACGCCGGACGACGTCGCCGACTGCATCCTGTGGGCGGTGACCCGGCCGGCGCACGTGAACGTCGACGAGATCGTGGTGAAGCCGCTCCAGCAGGCCAGTCAGGACGCCATCGTCCGCAAGTAGTCGTGCCGCTGACCATCCTCGAGGGCTCGACGTTCTGCGTTTCCGACGAGCGCGGTGACATCTCCGAGCCGACGATGGGGCTCTTCGCACAGGACACGCGCTTCCTGTCGCGCTGGGTGCTGACGATCAACGGCGCGCGGCCGTTGATGCTCTCCTCGCGGAAGGTCGAGTACTTCTCTGCGGCGTTCTTCCTGCGGAACCCCGTCGCCGGCGACCTCGCGCAGGACGAGCTCTCGATCGGCCGGGAGCGCTTCGTCGGCGGCGCGATGCAGGAGCACATCGTCGTCCGGAACCACTCGCGCCGGCAGGTCGCCTTCGATCTCGCCCTCGAGCTCGGGAACGACTTCGCCGACATCTTCGCCGTCAAGGAGTACGACTTCGCCCTCGGCGACCCGGAGCACGCGCGGCCGCTGCCGCCCGCCGTGGCGCCCGCCTACGAGAGCGAGGACAACCAGTTCGTCATCGTCTCGGACGACGGCGGCTTCCCCGGGCTCACGCAGGTCGTGCTCTCCGAGCGCGGCGAGGCGTCGGACTCGACGGTGACGTACCGGATCGAGCTCGGCCCGCGCGAGACCTGGCGCCTGCGCGCGGACGTGATTCCGGCGCCGGACGGCGTGCGCACGGCGGCGGAGATGGCCGAGCGGCGCTTCGGCGACGAGCTCGCGCGCGTGCGCGCCTCGCTCGCGGCGTGGCACCTGAGGGTGCCGCAGCTCCGCGCCTCGTGGGACGAGCTGACGCACACGTTCCGGCGCTCGGTGGCCGACCTCTCCTCGCTGCGGATGGACGAGGACAAGCGCGTCCCCGGGCAGCTTCCGGCCGCGGGGATGCCGTGGTTCATGACGGTCTTCGGCCGGGACACGATCGTCACGTGCCTCCAGACCCTCCTCTTCGGGCCCGAGCTCGCACAGAACGCGCTCACCGTCCTCGCCGAGCTTCAGGCGCGCGAGGACGACCCCGAGGCCGACGCCGAGCCCGGGAAGATCGTCCACGAGGTGCGGCACGGGCAGGGCGCCCGCGCGTGGTTCCCGCGCTACTACGGAACGGTCGACGCGACGCCGCTCTACCTCGTCCTGCTCTCGGAGGTGTGGCGGTGGACCGACGACGCCGGCCTCGTCCGCGACCTGCACGAGCCTGCGCTGCGCGCGCTCGAGTGGATCGACCGCCACGGCGACCTGGACGGCGACGGCTTCGTCGAGTACCAGCGGCGCTCGCCGCGCGGCCTCAGGAACCAGTCGTGGAAGGACTCCGGGGACTCGCAGCTCTTCGCGGACGGCCGCAGCGCCCAGGCGCCGATCGCCCCGTGCGAGGTGCAGGGCTATGTGTACGACGCGAAGATGCGCCTCGCGGAGCTGGCGCGCGAGGTCTGGCGCGAGCGCGAGCTGGCCGAGCGGCTGGAGCGTGAGGCCGCCGAGCTCAGGACGCGCTTCGACGAGGCGTTCTGGTGCGAGGAGCGCGGCGGCTACTACGCGCTCGCGCTCGACGGCGAGAAGCAGCGCGTCGACGCGCTCACCTCCAACATCGGCCACCTCCTGTGGAGCGGGATCGTCCCGCCGGAACGCGCGGACGCCGTCGTGGACCAGCTCATGGGCGAGGAGCTGTGGTCCGGCTGGGGTGTGCGGACGATG
Organism: Gaiellaceae bacterium; assembly: GCA_050697795.1. Classification (GTDB taxonomy): domain Bacteria; phylum Actinomycetota; class Thermoleophilia; order Gaiellales; family Gaiellaceae; genus JAIBJN01. The sequence goes on along the minus strand of JBOHAK010000166.1, from coordinate 5,732 downwards.
TCTCCCGGCGACGCCGGCTACAACCCGCTCGCCTACCACAACGGCACGGTGTGGCCGCACGACAACTCCCTGATCGCGTGGGGCCTCGCCCGCTACGGGCGCTGGCCCGAGGCGCAGCGGATCGCCCGCCGCATGCTGAACGCGGCGTCGTACTTCGACCACCAGCTCCCCGAGGTCTTCGCCGGCTTCACCCGCACCGACACGCCTTTCCCGATCCCGTACCCGACGGCCGCGCGGCCGCAGGCCTGGGCCGCGGGGACGCCGGTGCTGCTCCTCCAGCTCCTGCTCGGGCTCGAGCCCGATCCGCGGCGCCACCTGCTCGGGACGGTCGCCCCGGAAGACGTCCCTGCCTGGGCCGGCTCGCTCCGCCTCTCCGGCGTCCGTGCGTTCGACCGCGCATGGGACGTTCTGCTCGAGGGCGGACGGGTAATGATCGAGCAGGCATGAGGATCGCAATCCTGAGCCCGGTGTGGTTCCCGGTGCCGCCGGCGGGCTACGGCGGGATCGAGTGGATCATCTCCCTCCTCGCCGACGGCCTCGCCGCGGCCGGGCACGAGGTGACGCTCTTCGCCTCGGGCGACTCGTCCACGAGGGCGACGCTGGCGTGGGTCTTCGAGGAGGCGCCGTCCGCGGAGATCGGGAAGAGCGGTCCCGAGCTTCGTCACGCGCTCGCCTGCTACGAGCGGGCCGAGGAGTTCGACATCGTCAACGACCACTCGGGCCCGCTTGCCGCCGCGGCAGGCGGCGCGGTCGCGACGCCGGTCGTCCACACGGTGCACGGGCCGCTGACCGGCCGCGACGGGGAGCTCTACGCGTCGCTCGCCCGCGTGGCGCCGCAGGTCGGCCTGATCTCGGTCTCGCTGAACCAGCGCAAGCCGCAGCCGGACCTGCCGTGGGTGGCCACCTGCCACAACGCGCTCGACCTCGACGCCTACCCGGTGCATTCGGAGCGCGGCGCGTACCTTCTCTTCCTCGGCCGGATGAGCGCCGACAAGGGCTGCCATCGCGCGGTCGAGGTCGCGCGGGAGGCCGGCATCCCACTCAGGATCGCCGGGAAGATGCGCGAGCCGGCCGAGCGCGAGTACTTCGAAGAGTTCGTCGCGCCGCACCTCGGGGACGGGATCGAGTACCTGGGGGAGACGAGCCACGCCAAGAAGGTCGCGCTTCTCCAGAACGCGCGCGCGACGCTCTTCCCCATCGAGTGGGAGGAGCCGTTCGGCCTCGTCATGATCGAGTCGATGGCGTGCGGGACGCCGGTGATCGCGACGCGCTGGGGTGCGGTGCCCGAGGTGATCGAGCACGGTCGCTCGGGGATCATCGTGGACGACTACCGCGAGATGGCGGCGGCGCTCGTCGACGCCGACCGGCTCGAGCCGCTCGAGTGCCGCCGTTCCGTCGAGGAGCGTTTCTCCGCCGAGCGCATGGTGCGCGAGTACGAGGCGGCCTACGAGTCGGTGCTGGCCTCGGCGCCGGCCTAGGCGCGCTTCGAGGCGGCGCCGACGGGCGCGAGGGCCTGCTCGAGGTCGGCGACGAGGTCGGTCGCGGACTCGATGCCCACGGAGAGGCGGATGAGGTTGTCCGGTGTGGCGAACGGGGCGTCGGCGCTCGAGGCGTGCGTCATCCGCGCGGGCACCTCGATGAGGCTCTCGACGCCGCCGAGGCTCTCGGCCAGCGTCCACACCTTCGTCCGGCCGACGAGGGCGGCGGCCTCCTCGGCGTCGGCGACGAGGAAGGAGATCATCCCGCCGAAGTCGCGCATCTGCTCCTCGGCCAGATCGTGGCCGGGGTGGTCGGCGAGGCCGGGGTAGAGGACGCGGTCCACAGCCGGGTGTCCGGCGAGGAACGCGGCGACGGCCTGCGCGTTCTCGCAGTGGCGCTCCATGCGGAGGGCGAGCGTCTTCAGGCCACGCAGGACGAGCCACGAGTCGAACGGGCCCGGTATGGCGCCGAGCGACTTCTGGAGGAAGCGGAGCCGGTCGGCGACGGTCGGGTCGTTCGTGGCGACGAAGCCGCCCACGACGTCTGAGTGGCCGCCGAGGTACTTCGTCGTCGAGTGGACGACGAGGTCGGCGCCGAGCTCGAGCGGCCGCTGAAGGTACGGCGTCGCGAACGTGTTGTCCACGACGACCATGGCCCCCGCGGCGTGCGCGGCGTCGGCCGCCTTGCGGATGTCGATCATGTTGAGGAGGGGGTTCGTCGGCGTCTCGAGCCAGACGATCCGCGTCGTCTCGTCGAGGTGCTCCTCGAGGCCGGCGGCGATCTCGTCCACGGACAGGAAGGCGAAGCGGTAGCCCTTCGGCTCGTAGATCTGCGAGAACATCCGGTAGGTGCCGCCGTAGACGTCGTTCACCGAGACGACCCGCTCGCCCGGGCTTACGAGGTGCATGATCGTCGTCGTGGCGCCGAGGCCGGAGGCGTACGCGAGCCCGTGCTCGGCGCTCTCGAGGGACGCGAGGCAGGTCTCGAGCGCGGTCCGCGTCGGGTTGCCGGCGCGTGAGTAGTCGTAGCCCTTGTGGACGCCGACCTCCTCGTGCACGAACGTCGCCGTCTGGTAGATCGGCGTGATCACGGCCCCGGTGGCCGGATCCGGCTCCTGCCCATCGTGGATCGCGCGCGTCTCGAACTCCACGGCCCAAGTCTACGCGCGGCCGCACCGTCCTCCGTGGCCATGTCAAGGTGCCAGGCACCAGGGCGTGTCCGAGGGAGACAACCGGCTCAGGAGGGATGCGCGCTCGCCCCGCACCGGCGACGTGCCGAACACCCATCGCCGTGTGGCCGTTGGGCCATGGCCTGGTGCCAGGCACCAGCCCATGGCCGTAGAGGACTAGCTTGGCCCCGCGCCCGAGCGGCCGTGGGCGAGGTACTCGAGCAGGTCGGCGCGGGTGATGACGCCCACGGGGCGGCCGGCGCGGGCGACGACGACCGCCGGGTTGCCCGCCGAGAGGTCGGCGAACACGGTGTCGACCGACTCGGCGATCTCGACGGCCGGAAGCGGCGGCTCCATCGCCGCGGCGATGTCCTCTCCGAGCGCGTCCGGGCTCCGGAAGACCCGGTCGAGGAGCCCGCGCTCCCGGATCGAGCCGACGACGTCGGCGAGCGACTCGGCGCCGTCGTGGCGCACGACCGGGATCTGCGAGATCGAGTAGCGCTGCATCAGGTCGATCGCCTCGCCGACCTTCTGCTGCGACTCGACGGTGACGAGCTCCGGCATGGCGGGCTCCTCCTGGCGCTTGAAGGCCAGCACCTCCTCGATCGTCGCCGGCGCGCCTCGCTCGAGGAAGCCGTGCTCGAGGAGCCAGTTGTCGTCGAAGAGCTTGGAGAGGTAGCCGCGCCCCGAGTCCGGGACCAGCGTGACGAGCGTCGCGTCTGGCCCGAACCGCTTCGCCACCTCGAGCATGGCCCACACCGCCGTGCCCCCCGAGCCGCCGACGAGGAGCCCCTCCTCGCGCGCGAGCCGGCGCGCGGTGCGGAAGGAGTCGCCGTCCGAGACGGTGACGTACTCGTCTACCAGGGACCGGTCGTACGTCGTCGGCCAGAAATCCTCGCCGATGCCCTCCACGAGGTACGGGTGGACGTTGTCCGGCTGCGAGAAGATCGAGCCCTCCGGATCGGCCCCGACGACGAGGAGATCGTGCTTCCGCTCGCGGAGGAACCTGGCCGTGCCGGAGATCGTCCCCCCGGTCCCCACCGAGAAGACGATCGCCTCGAGCTCGCCCCCCGTCTGCTCCCAGATCTCCGGGCCCGTCGTCTCGTAGTGGGCCTCCGGGTTCGCCTGGTTCGAGTACTGGTCAGGCTTGAACGCTCCAGGAATCTCCTCGGTCAGGCGGTTGGAGACCGAGTAATAGCTCTCCGGGGACTCCGGCGGGACGGCCGTCGGGCAGATGACCACCTCGGCGCCGTAGGCCCGCAGCAGCGCCCGCTTCTCCTCGGCGATCTTGTCCGGCATCACGAAGACGCAGCGGTAGCCCTTGAGCGCGGCCGCGATCGCCAGGCCGACGCCCGTGTTGCCGCTCGTCGGCTCGACGATGGTGCCGCCCGGCGCGAGCTTCCCGTCGCGCTCCGCCTCCTCGATCATCCGCAGGCCGATGCGGTCCTTCACGCTGCCGCCTGGGTTCATGTACTCGAGCTTGGCGAGAAGCGTCGGGCCGCCGTCCGCGCCGACGCGCTGGAGCCGCACGAGGGGGGTCCGCCCGACGAGGTCGAGAACCGTGGGATACGCGCGCGCCATCGCGGTGTAGCGTATTCGCTGCCGTTGGCCGACATCGTGATCGTGGACGACGAGCGGGGGATGCGCGCGCTGCTCCGCACGCTGCTCGAGCGACGTGGCCACGCGTGCCGCGAGGCGGCCGACGCCCGCGAGGCGCGCCGACTCCTGGACGAGCGTCCCGCCGAGCTCCTCCTCTGCGACGTCACGCTCGGATCCGAGTCCGGGCTCGACCTCGTGCGCGAGCTGCGCCGCACCCACCCCGAGACGGCGGCCCTCATGATCAGCGGCATCGAGGAGCCGGACGTGTGGGAGGCCGCGCTCGAGCTCGGCTGCTACGGGTATCTCACGAAGCCGATTCCGGAGAGCGCGCTCGCGATCGGCGTCGCCAACGCCCTCCGCCGCCGGCAGCTCGAGCGGAACGTGCTCGCATCCGCCTACGAGGAGACGGTGCGCCGGCTGGCCCTCGCCGCCGAGTACCGGGACGTCGAGACGGGCCGACACGTCGAGCGCATGAGCTCCTACTGCGCGATCGTCGCACGGGGCCTCGGCCTCGACGAGGAGCGCTGCGAGGCGATCCGGCTCGCGTCGCTCCTCCACGACGTCGGCAAGCTCGCCATCCCGGACGCGATCCTGCGCACCCCAGACCCCCTCGACGACGCCGAGTGGGAGCAGGTGCGCCGCCATCCGGAGCACGGCCACCGCCTGCTCGCCGGGTCCGGCTCGTCCCTCCTCGACCTTGCCGCGACGATCGCCCTCACGCACCACGAGCGGGTGAACGGCGCGGGCTACCCGCGCGGGCTCCGCGGCGACGAGATTCCCCTCGAGGGCCGGATCGCCGCGGTGGCGGACGTCTTCGACGCGCTGACGAGCACGCGCGTCTACCAGGCCGCGCACCCGGCCGACGACGCCCGCGCCATCCTGGAGGCCGGGCGCGGCACGCTTTTCGACCCGGCCGTCCTCGACGCCTTCCAGGCGGCGCGCGACGAGATCGAGGCCGTCCGGCTGAGCGTGGTGGGGGCACCTACTAGTGCCGGAAGTGGCGGCGCGAGGTGAAGACCATGACCGCGCCGGCGGCCTCCACCGCCTCGGCGACCTCGGCATCGCGCTTCGAGCCGCCGGGCTGGATGAGAGCAGCCACGCCCGCCTCGAGGGCGAGCGCGGGCCCGTCGGCGAAGGGGAAGAAGGCGTCGGAGGCGAGCACGGCGCCCCTCACGTCGTGACCCTGCTCGGCCGCCTTCTCGAGCGCGAGGCGAACCGCGTCCACGCGGCTCACCTGACCGCCGCCGATCCCGAGCGTCTGGAGGTCCTTCGCGACCACGATCGCGTTCGAGGCCACGTGCTTCACGACGCGCCACGCGAAGAGGAGGTCTCCCCAGGCGCGCTCGTCCGGGCCGCTCCCGGTCACGACCTCCATACCTTCCCGGTCGTCCACCTCGCTGTCGGCGTCCTGGACGAGGAAGCCGCCGAGCACCCGCCGGTAGTCGCGGTCCCCGGGGCTGGTGCCGCGCCGCTCGCGGTCCGCGAG